>JBOGFE010000498.1:0-5064 GCA_050741935.1 Acidimicrobiia bacterium
TCCTCACCCCGCCCGAGGAACGGCACCCCATCCTCACCTTCGTCGGCCCGTACGACGAAAAGCAGATCGCCGCCGCCATCCGCCGCGAGCTGCTGCGCGAGGGCCAGGTGTTCTTCGTGCACAACAGGGTGCGCTCGATCGACCGGGTGACCGCCAACCTGGCCAAGCTGGTCCCGGAGGCGCGCATCGCCACCGCCCACGGCCAGATGAACGAGCATCAGCTCGAACAGGTCATGGTCGACTTCTGGGAGCGGGCCTATGACGTCCTGGTGTGCACCACCATCATCGAGTCCGGCCTCGACATGCCCACCGTCAACACCATGGTGGTGGACCGGGCCGACCTGCTGGGCCTGGCCCAGCTCTACCAGCTGCGCGGCCGGGTGGGCCGCTCCGGGCAGCGGGCCTACGCCTACCTGTTCCACCCCGAGGGCCGGGTGCTCACCGAGGAGGCCTACGAGCGGCTCAAGACCCTGGGCGAGTTCACCGACCTGGGCTCGGGCTTCAAGATCGCCATGCGGGACCTGGAGATCCGGGGCGCGGGCAACCTGCTGGGCGGGGAGCAGTCGGGCCACATCGCCGCCGTGGGTTTCGACCTCTACTGCCAGATGGTGACCGAGGCGGTGGGCGAGCTGACCGGCGAGGCCCCCACCGAGCCCATCGAGATCTCGGTCGACGTGCCCGTCACCGCCTCCATCCCCCGGGACTACATCGCCCGCGACGACCTGCGCATGGAGGCCTACCGCCGGCTGGCGGCGGTGGGGAGCCTGGCCGACGTCGAGGACATCGCCGCCGAGTGGTCCGACCGCTACGGGCCGCCGCCCCTGCCGGCGGCCGCCCTCCTGGCCGTGGCCCGGGTCCGGGCCGAGTGTGTCCGCCTCGGGGTCCGGGAGGTGGCCGTCCAGCGGGGGGTTGTGCGCTTCACCCCCCTGGCGCTGCGGGAGTCGCAGCGGGTCCGGTTGATGCGCCTCGCCCCCAAGTCGCTGACCAAGGCCGGCGACGAGGTGGTGGTCCCGCTCAAGCCCACCGGGCCGGTCGGCTCCAAGACCGACGGCCTGGCCGTGGTGGAGGCCATCCTCACCCTGCTGGCCGAGCTGGTCCCGTCCGGCACCGAGGCGGTGGCGCCGGCGGCCGCGGCGGTCGGCTCGGCGGGCGACCAGGACTAGCCTCTCGTGCCGTGAATCCTCGTCGTGCCTTCATCGCGCTGGCGCTCTCCGGCGCCCTGGTGGCTTCGGCCTGCGGATCGACATCGGCGGCCGCCGCCACCGTCGACGGCCGGACCATCGACCGCAGCGACTTCGAGCGGGAGCTCAAGGCCCTGGCCGACAACAAGGAGCTCCAGGCCGCCAGCGGCGGCCAGGGACTGCTGGGCCAGGGCAAGGACACCGTCGACGCCCGCCTGTCCGCCGGCTGGCTGACGGCGATCATCTACGACGCCCTCATCACCGCCGAGTTCGAGCGGCGCGACCTCGAGATTACCGCCGAGGACGAGGGCGCGGCCGAGGCCCAGCTCGCCGACCAGTTCGGCAACCCCAAGGTGGCCAACGCCTTCCCCAAGTGGTTCCGGGAGCGGCTCCAGGGCCGCAACGCCCGGGCCGTCGCCGTGCGCAGCGCCATCTCGGGCCTGTCGCTGTCCGAGGACAGCCTGCGGAAGTACTACGACGAGCACCAGGCCGACTTCGAGCAGGTGTGCCTGGCCCACCTCCTGGTGGACACCAAGGAGGCGGCCGACGCCGCCCTGGCCCGGGTCAAGGGGGGCGAGGCCTTCGCCGCCGTGGCCACCGCCGTCTCCAAGGACCAGGGGAGCGCCCCCAAGGGGGGCGACCTCGGGTGCAACAACAAGGGGCTCTTCGTCCCCGAGTTCGAAGCGGCCGCCTTCTCGGCCACCCCCGGCGAGCCCACCGACCCGGTCCAGACCCAGTTCGGCTTCCACGTGCTCCTGGTCAACGAGCGCAAGGCCATTCCCTTCGAGCAGGCCCGCGCCCAGGCCAAGACGTCGCTCAACAACGAGAGCCAGGCCGCCTTCGTGGTGTTCCTGGGCAAGGCGGCCCAGAAGGCCAAGGTGACGGTCGATCGCCGCTACGGCAAGTTCAAGGTCGAGGGAGGGGCCGCCCCCGAGGTCGTCCCGCCCGAGGTTCCCGCACCGGCCGAGAACCGGCCCGAGGGCCCGACTCCGGATCCCGAAGGCATCCCGCTGCCCGACCAGCTGCCGTCCGACACCACGCCGTCCACCTAGCGTCATGGCGGGACGCGTCGTGGTCGTCGGCCTCGGACCGGCGGGGGCCGACCTCCTGCTCCCCGCCGCCCGGGCCGCCCTCGAGGCCATCGAGCCCGGCCGGCGCTTCACCCGCACGTCGCGCCACCCGGCGGTCGACGACCTGGCCGCCGCCGGCGTCGACCTCGTGGCCTGCGACGACATCTACGAGACGGCCACCTCGGCCGAGGAGGTCTACCAGGCCATCTCCGCCCGCGTGCTGGACGCGGCCGAGGACGGGGACGTGGCCCTGGCCGTCCCCGGCAGCCCGGCCGTCGGGGAACGGACGGTGGCCCTCCTGCGCCGGGCCCTGGGGGATCGCCTCGACGTCGTGCCCGGCCTGTCCTTCGCCGAGCTGGCCTGGGCCCGCCTCGGGGTCGACCCAACCGACGGGGCCCGGGTGGCGGACGGCAAGGCGCTGCCCAGCGCCCTGCCCGCCGGCCCGCTCCTGATCAGCCACTGCCACTCCAGGCTGGTGCTGTCCGACGTGAAGCTGGCGCTCCTCGACCGGCTCCCGCCCGAGGCGACCGTGACCGTCCTCTCCCGACTGGGCCAGCCCGACGAGGCCGTCACCACGGTCGAGCTGACCGAGCTGGACCGCGGGGTGGAGCCCGACCACCTCACCGCCGTCTTCGCCGACCTGCCGCCGGGCGGGCCGGGGCCGGCGTGGGAGCGCCTGGTGGGGCTCATCGAGCGGCTGCGGGCGCCCGGCGGGTGCCCCTGGGACGCCGAGCAGACCCACCACTCCCTGGCCCGCCACTGCATCGAGGAGGCCTACGAGGTCGTCGAGGCCATCGAGGCGCTGCCCCCGTCCGCCCCCGGCGGGCCCGATCCGATCCCCGAGGGCGCCTACCAGTCCCTGGAGGAGGAGCTGGGCGACCTGGCCTGCCAGGTGGTGTTCCATGCCACCCTGGCCCGGGAGGCCGGGGCCTTCACCGTCACCGACGTGCTCGACGGGGTGCACGACAAGCTCGTGCACCGCCACCCCCACGTGTTCGGCACCGTGCAGGTGAGCGGGGCCGACGAGGTCCTGGCCAACTGGGAGCAGATCAAGCGGGCCGAGAAGGGCCGGTCCTCGCTCATGGACGACGTGCCCCAGGGCCTGCCGTCGCTGCTCTACGCCCACAAGCTCTACCGCAAGGCCGCTTCCGCCGGCCTGGTGTTCGGCGGGATCGGCGACGCCCGGGACCGGGCCGTGGCCGCCCTCGGGGCGCTGCCCGACGGACCCGGAGGCGAGGTCGAGGGCCCGCTCGGGGAGGCGCTCGCCGCCCTGGTCGTCCTGGCCCGCAGCGCCGGCCTCGACGCCGAGACCGCCCTGCGGGGTTGGGCCGGCCGCTTCCGGGCCCGCTTCCAGACCCTGGAACGTCTGGCCGCCGACCAGGGAGTAGCCCTCGAGGCCCTCCCGGCCCCGGAACGGGCCCGCCTGTGGGAGACCACGGCCGTCGCGCCACTCCCAAAGAGCTAGTCCCCGCCCCCGGATCGGCTCCTCGGGCGGGAGTCTTGTCGGCCTCTGGGCTGTATGTCCGATTTTCCGGGCTTCGGAGGGACTACTTCGCTGCCGATCACTTAGCTAGTTCCTCGGGGCGCCGTTGCCCCGCCCGGATGCAGAGGAGTCTCTCCAAACATGAAGAAGCACATCGCTCTCGGAATTGCCGCCGCCGTCCTCGGCGCCTCCGGCGTAGCCGGCGCTGTCGTGTCGGTCAACCAGGTGACCTCCCTCGCCAGCTCGGCGGCGGGGATCACCGCTCACAACGACGTTCTCTCCGCCAACTGCTGGCTGGTCACCGGATCGGACAGCGACAGCGGCTGCGACACCTCGGTCGCCGGCATCCCCGTGCCGGGCCTGCCCGAGCTGCCCAACCTCGTCAACGGCGTTGACATCCCCGACGCCACCGGCCTGCTGGCCATGGCCACCGGCCTGGTCGACACCGCCACCGGCGCCGTCGGTGACCCCCTCTCCCTCGCCACCGGCCTGGTGCCCACGGCTGAGGGCATCGTCGGTGCGGCCGGCGGCGTCCCCAGCGCCTGCGGCCTGGAGCTGCCGGTTGCCCTCCCCGTCCCGAGCGGGATCTTCTCCGCCGGCCTGAACCTGTTCCACATGGCGCAGAACCTGGCCATGAACGACCTCGGTCTCGCCGGTGTCGGGTCCCCGCTCGCCCTGCCGGTTGCGCTCCCGGTCAGCGCCGACGACGTGATCAACAAGGTCGAGGACGAGGTCGGCTGCCTGTCGGCCAACGCCGGTGGCCTGCCCATCCCTGCCATCTGCTCGGTCGAGGGCGGCGTGCCCGCCTCCATCGCCGCCAACATCCCCGCTGAGGTCAAGGGCCTGGTCGGCACCGTCCTCGCCGACCTCGGCAACATCACCGGTGGGGCCGTGCAGGTGACCGACAGCGGCAAGCTCGGCGTCAGCTGCGACATCGACGGGGCCCTGGCCGATGGCCTGCCCGCCGTGCCCGGCCTGCCCGGCCTGCCCGGCCTGCCGGACCTCGGTCTCCCGATCGAGCTCCCGGTTCTGACTGTGCCCGCTCCCGCCAGCCTCATCCCGGCTGCTCCGCTGCCCGCCGTGCCCGCCCTGCCCGCCGTGCCCGACGTCGCCGCCACCCTCGGCGGTGTGGTCGACACGGTGACCGGTGTGGTCAACGGCATCCTCAGTGGCGGCCTCCCGGTTGACGCCCTCCCCCTGCCCATCTCCACCCCGGCCTGCTCGGCCTCCGCCTCGGGCAGCATCTCCGGCCTGCTCGGCAGCCTGACCAGCACCATCACCGGTGGCTGCAAGTAGTACGCACCCCCCATAGCGGTTCCCGGAACTGCCG
>JBOGFE010000499.1:0-9644 GCA_050741935.1 Acidimicrobiia bacterium
GTCGATGACCTCGCCGGCGAGGCCGGTGCCGAGCAGGTAGGCGGCGACGGTGGCGCCGGGCCGGGCTTGCGGGGCGTCGAGGCTGATGCGGGGTGTGCCGGTGGCCAGGCGACCGCCGGCCACCAGGGCGAACCCCTGGGGCCCGAGGGCCACGTCGGCGCCCTTCACCCGGACGGTCCAGCGCCCGGCGGCGGGCTCGGCGATGCGCACCGCCTCCACGTTGTTCTGCCCGTCGGCCACGCCGCCGGCCACCGACTGGCCCACCTCGGCGCCGGGACTGCCGGGCGGGCCCAGGAGCGGCGACTGGGTGTTGAACTCGTTGCCCAGGTACACCGTGCCGTCGGGCGAGGTCGCCTCCAGGTCGAGGTTGTTGACCAGGGCGGGCCCGGCGGCCAGACCCGAGGCCGGGTCGGTCCAGGCCAGGGTCAGCACCAGCGGCTCCCCCGGGGCGGCGTCGATGCCGTACTCGGCCACGCCCCCGGTCTCCAGCCCCGCCGCCTGGTCGGCCACGAACAGGTTCCGGCGCTCACCGTCGAAGTGGAGCGTCGAGTCGAGGGTGACCCGGCCGAAGCCCTGGCCGGCCGACGGCCACATGCCGTCCTCGGCGGTGTTCTCGCCGTCGTCGCCGGTGTGGACCCCCCGCATGCGCTGGGCCGAGTTGATGAGCACGGCCTTGACCAGGGCCGCCGACGGGTTGTGGCGCCGGGTCGCATCCCGGCCGCCGGGGGCGAACCCGGTGCCGCCGGCGGGCCCGAAGCCGTCCCAGAAGTACTGCCGCACGAGCGTGGCCAGCCCGGCCACCACCGGCGCCGACATCGAGGTGCCCTGCTGGTAGTGGTCGTCGTCGGCGGTGCCGCCCTTGGTGGACAGGACGACCTGGCCGGGGGCGCACAGGTCGGGCTTGAGCCGGCCGTCGGGGGTGGGGCCGTGGCTGGAGAAGTCGGCCACCGCGTCGTAGGTGGCGGTCGGCTGGCGGCCGTTCTCCGAGGCGCACACGATGAGGGCGTTCTTGGAGATCTGCTGGCCCCCGGGCAGGGTGAGCCGTCCGGGCCCGTCGTTGCTGCCCGAGAAGACCACCAGCATGTCGGGATGGCCGGCCATGAAGTCGTCGATGCGGGTGGCCAGGGCGCCCTGCCCGGGGCCGTCGGCCCCGTAGGAGTTGCTGTGCACCCGGGCGTCCTCGTCGGGGTCGTACTCGCCGTCGGCATCCAGGTCGTAGCCCTGGGCGAAGAGGGCGCCGGGGTCCTCGGGCAGGACGAGCTTCCCCCCCGCCTCGATGTCCTGGTAGAGGAGGCGGCCGGCCGGCGCCACCCCGTCCGCCTCCCGGCTGCGGGTGCCGTAGGCGCCGGCGGCGTCGGGGTAGTCGGCGGCCACCGACCCGGCGGTGTGGGTGCCGTGCCACGCCGGCTCCCGGGAGCGGGCCACCGGATCGCCGGCCACGGCCAGGTAGGCGGCCAGCTTGCGGTGGTGCGGCGTGCCGGTGCGGGTCACCGAGGCCAGCCCCTCGGCCTCCCGACCCGGCTGGGCCTGGGTGAAGTCGGCCGGCAGGCAGGCGCCGCCCGCGCCCGAGCAGTCGGAGAAGGCGGCCTGGGCCGGGACCTCGCCCTCGGGGATGTAGTTGATCCCGGTGTCGGCCACCGCCGCCACCTGGCCCGACCCGTCGAGGCGCCCGGGGGCGGCGGCTCCCAGCACGTCGCGCACCCCGGTGTCCGACACCCACAGGGCGTTGCCGTTGTGGAGGCGCTGGCGGGGGACGGGCTCCAGCCATTCCGCCCCCTCCAGCCGGGCCAGGGCGGGCAGGGCGGCGGGGGTGGCGTCGGCCACCACCAGGCGCTCGCCGGCGGCCGTCGCCCGGGTCACACCGGGCAGGCGCCCCGCCTCGGCGGCCAGGTGGGCGGCGGGGACTCCGGCCTGGCCGTAGACGTGGACGGGCCCCCCGGGGTGCGACGTCAGGGCGGGGGAGAGCTTGTAGGCGGGGTGGTAGGGCCCGACCCACCGGACGGGAGCCAGGCGCCGGAGGGCGCCGGCCGTCCCGGGGCCGCCCCGCACCAGGTAGGTCGCCTGGGGGACGAAGCCCACGATCTCGCCGCCGGCGCCGGCGATGGCCGCCCGCACGGCCGGCGAGGCCGGCGGGTGGACCTGGACGAGGAGGAGTGAGGTGTCGGTGCCGGCCCGGAGCGGCGGCGACACCTCGGGAACGCCCTGGAGCGGGTCGAAGGCGCCGGTGGCCAGGCGGATCTCGAGGCCGGCGCCCGTCCGGTCGACGGCCGGCGCGGCCGTTCGAGGGGCTGCGGTCGTGTCAGGGGTGGGGCCGGCGTTTCCCGAGCGGGTGATGCGCAGCGGTGAGGCGGGAAGGTTCAGGGCGAGGGGGAGCAGGACGCCGATGACGGCGACCACGGTGCGCTTCGTGGGCATGCGCTCGAGGCTCCCCGTCCGTCGCTGCCGGCGGCGCTTGCTCGCCCCTCGCCGTAGTCTCCGGGAATTCGTGGTGCGCCGGCAGGATTCCTGCTCCCACCAGGGGCGACACCAGGCTACTCAGCGTCCGCGCCCGAACGGTGGCACCACGTTGGTGCGGGCGCCCGGGTTCATCATCGGCCCCTCAGGCATCACAATGGTGTCGTGATGAAGCTGTGGGCGGTGGTCGTCTTCGTCGGCCGGAGCAGCCGGCGGGTTGCCGTCACCGTGGTGGGCGTCGCCCTCGTCGCCGCCGGGTTCGCCGGGATCGTCCTGCCACTCCTTCCCGGCCCGCTGCTCATCATCGCCGGCCTGGCCGTCCTGGCCACCGAGTACGTGTGGGCCCGGCGGGCGCTCGACGTCGCCAAGCGCCGGGCCAACCAGGCCCGGGACAAGGTCAGGGCCCGTCGCCAGCGCAAGCGGGACTCCGAAGGTCCCGGGGCGCCTCCCCCCGGCGAGGACGGCCCGAACCTCTGGCGCTAGGTCCCCTGGTCGCGGCCCGGCGTCAGGGCTTGGCCGACTGGGGGCGCAGGCGCCACAGGAGCACGCCCCCGCCGCCGGCCACGGCCAGGAGGAGCGCCACGATGAGGGCCACCGTGCCCGAACCGCCACCGCCGTCGCCGTTCGAACCCGCCGACGCCGCCGTGCCGCTCCCACCGTCGCCGTCGTCGCCCGGATCGAAGGCCGGCGCCTCGTTGGGGGTGAGGGTGGTCGTCGACTGCTCGGGCGTCGTCGTCGTGGTCGTCGTCGACGCCTGCGTGGAGCTCGTGGCCAGCTGCCGGGTGGTGGTCGTGGTCGGCGCCGCCGTCGTCGTGGTCGGCGCCTGGGTGGTCGTCGTCGTCGGCGCCGCCGTGGTGGTGGTCGCGGCCACCGAGACCTCGACCACCCCAATCATCGACGGATGTAGCTTGCAGCGGTACTCGAAATCACGGGCCTCGGAAAACTGCCGGCTCACGGACTCCCCTGGGTCCAAGCAATCCCGCTGCTGGAGAAGCCGGGGTGGGCAATCGGGGTGAAGATCCCCATCCTCGAATGTCACGGTGTGCTCGACGTCATCCTCGTTCGTCCAGACCACGGACTCCCCGACCGCCACGGTCACCGTACCGGGGACGAACTTGGTGTTCTTCAGCGTCACGGCGGCGTCTTCGGCTCGGGCGGGGACGGCCGGCAGGGCGGTGATCGCGCCGAGGAGGACGGCGACCATCCAGCGCGTGGTTCGGGTCCTGCTCCCAGCGTTCATCGCTGCTGGGATTATCGCTGAGCGGCGGCGCGTTCGGGTGTCAGCCGATCTGCAGTTTGCTGACGTTCCGGTGACGGGAGGCGGGGCGTGCGGAAGGTGAGCGCGATGTTGGCCCTCAGAGGGCACTTATCGCTCCGGCCTTGCGTGAGGAGGGCCCTCAGGTGACGGTCACCGTGCCGGCCATGCCCCCGCCCCCGGCCGAGCCGTGGGCCCGGCAGTGGTAGGCCACCTTCCCGGGTCGGGAGAACGTCATCCGGAAGGTCTCGCCCCGGATCATGCAGGACCCGCCCAGCCCCCCACAGGCGGGGTGGGAGTCGAAGGAGCTGTCGTCGGCGGTGACCGAGTGGCCGGCGGCGTCCTTGTTGGTCCAGGCCACCGTCTCGCCGGCCGGCACCGTGATGTCGGCGGGCATGAACCGGGACCCCTCCAGGGCGACGGCCGCCTCCGCCCGGGCGGGGATGGGCACCAGGAGCGAGATGGTGGCGATGACGCCGGCGAGCCAGACGCGGCGTCCCATCAGACCGGGCACGTCACCCGGGCCGCGGCCCCCCGCGGGTAGCGCGCCACGCGTCCCACG
Source organism: Acidimicrobiia bacterium (assembly GCA_050741935.1). Lineage (GTDB taxonomy): Bacteria > Actinomycetota > Acidimicrobiia > IMCC26256 > BP-133 > CAWBJP01. The sequence goes on from JBOGFE010000499.1 coordinate 4,272, forward strand.
GGCATGTCCACCCGGTACCCGGCCCGGGCCCGTTCCTCCTCGGACTCGCCGCCCCAGAAGCCGTACTCCCGGTTGGACCGGGCCCAACCCCGGCAGGCGTCGAGCACCGGGCAGGTCAGGCACAGCTGACGGGCCTTGGCTTCCCGGCGGGCCCGAGCCTCGGGGCGCTCGCCCGGGGGCGCGAAGAACAGATCGGTCTGCCCGGCGCACAGCGCCGCAGACTGCCAACCCACCATCGGGTAATGACGGCTGATCGTAAGTGGCAAGACGACCCTTCCGAGTCCGGAGGCCGATCCGTTGCCGAGAAGCGGCACTGCTCCCCAGTTAGCCATCGATTTAACCACGACGTTAAGAATCACTTCAATGCGCCATGTCGATGAAAGCGATCGCCCTCAGCGATGGCTCATGGCCAGAAAGGCCCGGCTACGGGGCGCCGCCCGGGAAATATCTGTCAGCTGGCGCGCTTTGCCGGCCGGTTGGAGCGTTCGGGACGGGCGGATACGGGCTTGCCCTCGCCCCGGGGATAGCGGGCGATGCGGCCCACGGGCATCTCCACCCGGAAGCCGGCGGCGGCGCGTTCCTCCTCCGACTCGCCTCCCCAGAACCCGTACTCGCGGTGCTCCCGGGCCCAGCTTCGGCACGGCCGCAACACGGGGCAGGACTGGCAGATGGACCGGGCCCTGGCCTCGCGGACCTCACGAGCCTCGGGGCGCTCGCCGGGCGGGGCGAAGAAGACGGCGGTGTTGCCGACGCAGACCCCGTCCGCCATCCAGACGTTACCGCCCGGGAGAACCGGTGCGGTCGCCAACATGGTCATGGCTAACTCCTGCAGGTCGATCCCAGTAAGAAGGAGGGGAGGGGTCGGGAGACCCAGGTTGGGGGGTACCGGACTCCCGACCCGTCCTTCTCTGCCCGGAATCCAATCACGCCTAACCAATCAAAAAAAGAGCTAATCTCGGATATTACCAATCTGTCATAGTGATTTCAGACGGCGTGACGGCACGCGGGGCGCCGGAACTGGAGCCGGATTTGGACATTCGTCACCTCGACGCCCTCCTGGCCATCGCCGAGACCGGGTCGTTCTCGGCCGCCGCCGAGGTGCTGCACACGGTGCAATCCAACGTCTCCGAGCAGATCCGCCAGCTGGAGCGCGAGCTCGGCGTGCCCGTCCTGATCCGGGGCCGGCGGGGTGCCACCCCGACCGAGTTCGGGCGCGTCGTGCTGGAACGGGCCCGCCGCATCCGCGGTGAGCTCGACTCCATGCGCGTCGATCTGTCCCTCCTGCAAGGGCTCGAGGCGGGCCACGCCAGCCTCGGGGTGGTGGGGACGGCCAGCCGGTGGCTGGTGCCGGCGTTGGTGGCCGACCTCCGCCAGCGGGCCCCCGGGGTGCACCTGCGCATCAACGAGGGAGCCTCGGAGCGCCTGGCCGCGGAGGTGGTGGCCCACGAGGTGACCATGGCGGTGGTGACCGAGCCGATCCTCGACGCCCGTCTGACCGTCGAGCACCTCCTGGAGGAGGACCTGGTCGGGCTCGTGCCCGTCGGGGTGGACATCGGTCCGGGGCCGGTCCCCTTCTCCGCTCTGGCCGCCATGTCGCTGATCCTGCCGCCGTCGGGGAACCCCTTCCGGCTCGAGATCGATGAGGTGGCCGCCGCCCACGGGCTGACCCTGTCGGTGCCCGTCGAGGTCGAGGGCGTGCGTCTCATCGCCGACCTGGTGGCGGCCGGCCGGGGGGCCTCGATCCTTCCCGAGACGGCCGTCCCGCCCGGGCTGAGCACCCTGCGCACGGTGTCCATCATCGGGATGCCGCCCCGGCGCCTCGCCCTGGTCACGGCCCGTCAGGCCTACCTGTCGCTGGCCGACCGGGCCGTGCGCGACTCCGTCCGGCGCCTGGTCAACGCCCACCGGGCCGCCTGAGAGGCCCGAAGTTCTGTCCGAATTAGGACGTGGCGCGCCGTTCGTCCCCTTTGGCCGGGAGAGATTCCTTCTGGGATGAAGGAGGACGTAGTGGGCGATGTCGAACCATCCGGGGAGTATCCACCGATTTTCCCTTTTGGAGGTTCTCGTGGCATTGCCGCATCGATTCCGGATCGCGGCGTCTGTGCTCCCTCTCGTCCTGGGGACGCTCGCCGGGGTTGGCCCGGCGCGGGTGGCGGGAGCGGAAGCGACCAGGGCCGTCACTGATCCAACCGGCGACGTGAAGAACAGCGAGTCCAGCGCTCCGATGAACGAGCCCCGTGCCGACATCGTCGAGGCGGTCGCCAACTATCGGGACGACGGGATCGAGTTCAAGCTCAAGACCAGCGACCCGACCCACCCCAAGTCCGATGCCAACTGGGAGGGCGGCTTCACGGTGGCGGGCTGGGCCATCGACCTCAACAACGACAACAAAGAGGATTACCAGCTCGAGTACGGGCGGGAGGGCGAGAACATCTACGGCGACGTGTATCCGCCGGACGCCGCCCCCGGAGCCGAGCCGGTGTGCCGGGCCACCGAGGCCAACGTGCGGGACGGCTACTACCACGTGATCGTCGACAGCAACTGCCTGGGCAGCCCGGAGAGCTTCTACTACCGGGCCCTCATGATCTACACCCGCAATCCCAGCGACCCGGCGTCGCCGCAGGCCGAGGACCTGGTGCCGAACGCGAGCTGGGAAGGGCCCATCTCCTTCCCCGTGCCCACCGACCCCGGGACCACGCCACCTCCGGACCCGGGCCCCGATCCCGGTCCCGACCCGGGCCCGAGCCCCAGTCCGGACCCGAGCGTGCCGGCCCCGCCCCAGGGCTACTGGATGGTGGCCCGCGACGGCGGCATCTTCAGCTTCGGCAACGCTCGGTTCCTCGGTTCCACCGGCAACGTCCGGCTCAACCAACCCATCGTGGGCATGACCGGCTCCCCCGGCGGCCAGGGCTACTGGTTCGTGGCTGCCGACGGCGGGATCTTCTCCTTCGGTGACGCACAGTTCTGGGGATCCACCGGGGCCAAGCGGCTCAACCGGCCCATCGTGGGCATGGCCGCCACCCCGTCGGGTCAGGGTTACTGGCTGGTGGCGAGCGACGGCGGCATCTTCGCCTTCGGCGACGCCGGCTTCTACGGATCCACCGGCGGGGTGCGCCTCAACCAGCCCATCGTGGGCATGGCCGCCACCCCGTCGGGCAAGGGTTACTGGCTGGTGTCCAGCGACGGCGGCATCTTCGCCTTCGGCGATGCCGGTTTCTTCGGTTCCGCAGGTGCAGTCAAGCTGAACAAGCCGATCACGGGGATGGCGGCCTCACCCACGGGCCAGGGCTACTGGTTCGTGGCCAGTGACGGCGGCATCTTCGCCTTCGGTGATGTGAAGTTCTACGGCTCCGGAGCCGCGTTCGTAGCGGCGGCGCCGGTGGTGGGCATGTCGGCGACGGCCGCCGGTGACGGCTACCGCCTGGTGCGGGCCGACGGCGGTCTGGCCCACTACGGCAAGGCTCAGAACAAGGGCTCCATGAGCGGCCAGCGCCTGACCCAGCCGGTGGTCGGGATGGCGATTTCGTCCTGACGGGCGGAGCAGCGCGAGGGGGGAGGGTTTCCGCGAGCCCTCCCCCCTCCGGCGCGTCCGCGACCCGGGTGGCGGTCGGTCAGCCCGCGCCGAACAACCCCAGGGCGGCGTCGAGGGACCAAACGTTCCACGCCGCCCCGCCCAGGACCACCACTTCGATGAGCGCCATCATCGAGTTCTGCCCCTGCTCGGCCCAGTCGTGGATCATGAGCACGAAGTAGCTGAGGTTGAGGACCAGCCCGCCGGCCGCCGCCACCGGGGTGAGGAAGCCGGCCACCAGGCCCAGACCGATGGCCAGCTCGCCCCCGACGACCAGGTACGACATGAGCTTGGGGCGGGGGGCGACCACGGTGGCGAAGGACCGGCGGACGACGGCCCAGCGGTGCTTCTCGGCCACCGAGGCGGCCCAGGCGATGCCCGTTCCCCGCTCGAACCACGCCGCCTTGTTCTTGTGGCGGAAGCTCTCGAGCCACCACAGCCCGAGGCCGATCCGGGCCACGGCCAGCCATTCGGCGGCCGCCATCAGGTCAAGGCGGAGGCGGGGACGCCGCCTGCTGTCCGGTCGCCGGGGGTGAACCGGCGGGCGACCAGATAGCCGATCCCGAGGACGCCGGCCCCCCCGGCGGCGTCGAGGAAGAAGTGGTTGCCCGTGAGCACGATGGCGGCCAGCGTGAGGGGGAGGTAGGCCGTGGCGGCCAGGCGGGCCACCGGGTGGCGCACGACGGGGAGGAGGGCGCAGGTGCAGAACAAGGCCCAGGCGAAGTGCAGGCTGGGCATGGCCGCGTACTGGTTGGAGATCTTGTTCAGGGCCCCGGACTCGAACGACCACAGCGTCGGATACCGGGCCAGCGTGTCGACGAAGCCATAGTTGTCCGGGAGCAGCCGGGGTGGCATCAGCGGCCAGGTGACAAAGCCCACCAGGCCGAGGAACGTGGCCACGACCAGGGCGTTGCGCCAGCGCCGGTAGTGGCCCGGGTGGCGCTGGAACAGGAAGATGATCACGCCCCCGGTGACGAGGAAGTGCAGGGAGCCGTAGACGTAGTTGAGCGCGATCACCAGGGGTTCGAAGTGCAGCGCCCAGTCCTGGAGGCTCTCCTCGAAGTTGAGGCCCACCATCCTCTGCCAGCGCATGATCTCCCGGGCGTGCTCGAGGGCCAGCGCCGTGCTCCCCTCGCTCCCGCTGCGGACGAGGTTGTAGATGACCGACAGCCCCAGGATGATGAGCACCTCCCGCCACCAGCGCAGCCGGGGGGGCCTGGTCTCCGCCGGGGGGCCAACGGCGCGCTGGCTGACCGGCGCCGCCATCACGCGGTCAGAGCCCGCGACCGGGCCCCCACGGCGAAGGCGGGGGCGCCGAGCAGGCTGACGGCCAGGGTCATGGCGTAGACCAGGAGGCCCACGGCGACGGCCTGGCCGGCGGCGACACCGAGCGGCCCGAGGAAGACCACGAACGCCCCCTCCCGCACGCCGAGCCCGTTGAGGGACAGGGGGAGGACCTGGGCGATGGCCACCACGGGGGCGAAGGCGAGGATTGCGGCCATGGGCAGGTGCAGGCCCAGGGCCCGGGTGGCCAGGTACACGGCCGCCACGGTGGACAGCTGGTACACGGTGGCCACGCCGAGGACGCCGGCGGCCGCGGCCGGGTGGCGCCGCAACCGCTGCACCCCGAGGTGGACGGCGCCGATGAAGCGGGTCCGGCCCTCGGTGGCGGCGAAGCGGCCGGCCAGCCGGGGGCTGCCGGCCACGACGAGCAGAAGGGCCAGGAGGGTCAAGGTGCCGATCGACAGGGCGAGGGCCAGGCGGCTGGCCATGCCCAAGCCCAGCAGCGAGGGGTGCAGGGC
>JBOGFE010000500.1:0-4410 GCA_050741935.1 Acidimicrobiia bacterium
TTTCGGGCATTCCGGTGTTCACCGGACCACGACCGGCACGATCTCCCGCCCCCATCACCCTCGCGGGTAGGTGCCGGTCGCCTCAGCTGGGGAGGATTTCCGTTGGAGACACCCGCCTTGTCGCGGCGCGCCCGCGTCCGGGCGACGGGGGCCGGCGTCGTGCTGGCCCTCGTCGCCCTCAGCCCGCTGGCGCCGTTTCCCGGGACCCCGGCCGGGGCCGAGACGCGCACCCTGACGGCGTCGGATGACGCCACCGCCCTGGCCGCAGGCCCGGACAGCCACGAAGGTGGCGCCATCACCCTGGAGGCCGACGGGAAGCCCGAGAAGGAGGCCTTCGTGCGCTTCTCGGTGCCGGCGCTGTCCGGCGCCGTGGCCCGGGCCAGCCTCCGGCTGTTCGTGGTGGACGGCAGCGGCAACGGGCCCGAGGTCTACCGGGCGGAGCCCGGCTGGGACGAGGACGACCTGACCTGGCTGGCGCGACCGGGACGGATCGGCGGCCTGGTGGCCGACATCGGTGCGGTCACGGGCGGGACCTGGGCGACCTGGGATGTGACCTCGGCGGTCACCGGCGCCGGGCCCGTGGCCCTGGCCCTGGTTGCCGACTCCAGTGACGGGGCCGACTTCTCCTCGCGCCAGGCGAGCGTGAACCGTCCCCAACTGGTGCTGGAGGTGGGGACGCCGGCGGCTTTCTCCGCCTTCGCCCCGGTGGCGGACGGCCGGGTGGACCAGAACCATCCGGAGACCAACTTCGGGCGGTCCACGACCCTGTCGGCGCAGGGCGAGCCCGATCCCCCGATGGAGGGCTACCTGCGCTTCGACGTGACCGGCCTGGCCGGCCCGGTGAGCCGCGCCACCTTGCGGCTCTTCGTCACCAACGACACCGGCGACGGCCCGGGCGTGTTCGCCGTCACCGGCGCCTGGGACGAGGGTGGGCTGACCTGGGCCAACCGGCCCGGACCGGCCGGGGCCCGCCTGGCCGACCTGGGCGGCGTGGCCGAGGGGTGGGTGGAGTACGACGTCACCGGGGCCGTGGGCGGCACCGGTCCGGTCGACCTGGTCCTCGTGTCCATCTCACCCGACTCCTTCTCGGCCCGTTCCCGCGAGGGCGACGGTGCCGAGGCGCCCCAGCTGGTGGTGGAGACGAACGGCACCACCTCGACGTCGGCTCCGACCACCACCACCCGGCCCCCGACGACCACGACCTCCTCGACGACGACGACCACCCGCCCGTCCGACGCCGACTGCGACCCCCCCGACTGGCGGCCGGCCCGGGAGGCGGGCCGCCTCCCGAGCGGGTACTCCGAGATGTCCGGGCTGGTGGGCAGCACCCGTTACCCGGGCTGGGCCTGGGGGGTCCGGGACTCCGGCAACCCCGCCTCCCTCTACGCCTTCCGCCTCCCCGCCGACGGAGACGACGTCGTCGACCCCATCCACGAGTTCCCCGTCCCCGGCACGACCAACTCCGACTGGGAGGACGTGGCCTACACCCGGTCGGGGACGGGCCCGGGCACGCTGTGGATCCTCGAGAACCGCGGCAACGCCTTCACCGGGAACCGCCGGCTCTACCAGGTGGCTGAGCCCGATCCGGGCGACCCGGGCCCGGCCCAGCTCATCGGCCGCTACGACATCGCCTACCCCGACGGCCAGTGGAACTCCGAGACCCTCTTCGTCTTCGACAACGAGCTGGCCCTCATCTCCAAGACGTCCCCGGCCAAGGTCTACCGCTTCCTGACCAAGCCGCTGCCCCTGGCCGTGAACGTGCCCGTCCTCGTCGGGTCGCTGCCCGAGGTCTCCAACCCGTCCATCGGCTCGGTCTCGCCCGACGGACGCCTCCTGGTGGTGGCCAACCACTCGAGGATGACGGTGTACGAGAACCGGGGCGACCTGTCGGACCTGGGCGATCTCATCGCCGATCCGGCCGTGTACAAGGAGACGATGACGAGCGACAACCGGGAGGGAGGCGCCTTCTTCCCCGCCGGTTCCTGCGACATCGTCTTCGTGTCCGAGTCCAAGAACCTCTGGCGCCTGGAGTACGAGGGCTGACCCCGGCGCTCAGGGTTCGAGGAGGTGGCGGAGATAGCGGCCGGGGGCGTCGAGATAGGAACGCCAGGTCTGGACGAGATCGAGGTCCTCGTAGGACGACGCCGTGCGGATGCCCCACTCGCCCAGCTCCAGGAGGGTGGCGCCGGGCAGGGTGACGAGCAGCGGTGAGTGGGTGGCCACCACCACCTGGCTGCCTTCCCGGCTCATGATGTCGAGGAGGGAGAGGAGCCCCAGGCAGGCCCGGAAGGACAGCGCCGCCTCGGGCTCGTCGAGGAAGTACACGCCTACGGCGGTGAACTTGTGGCGGAGCACGGCCAGGAACGACTCGCCGTGCGAGCGGTGCTGGAGCTGCTCCCCCTGCCAGTCGCCGCGGCTGGTGTGGGTATCGGAGTCGATCCCGGCGAAGTAGGAGTGCATCGTCTCGGCCCGCAGGAAGAACCCGGCCCGGGACGCCATGTGCTGCATGCGGGGCTTCAGGTGCCAGCGGAGGGGGGAGTCCTCCTCGCTGCCGGTGGCGCCGGTGACGCCGGGGAACGACGCCTCGAAGCCATGCCGGGGGTAGACGGCGGCCAGCGCCTCGACCACGGTGCTCTTGCCGCTGCCGTTCTCGCCCACCAGGAAGGTGACCCCGGGGGCGAGGTCGAAGCCGCCGGCCTCGATGATCTGGGCCACCGCCGGGATGTTGAACGGCCAGGCGGCCGCATCGGGCGGGTGGGTGCGGTTCGGCTTCCAGTCCACGCCGAGGAAGTGGCGGACGGGGGCGGCGGAGTCCACGGCCGGAGGCTACCGGGGGGCGTGGCTACGATCGGCGCCCATGGGAACAGCCCTCGACGACCTGGTGGCCCTGCTCGACCTCGAACCCCTGGAGGTCAACCTGTTCCGCGGGGTGAGCCCGGACGAGGAGCGCCAGCGGGTCTTCGGTGGTCAGGTGGCGGGTCAGGCCCTGGTGGCGGCCGGGCGGACGGTGGAACCCGAGCGGATCGTCCACTCGCTGCACGCCTACTTCCTGCGGCCGGGCGACACCCGGGTGCCCATCATCTACGAGGTCGACCGCATCCGCGACGGGAAGTCGTTCACCACCCGCCGGGTGGTGGCCATCCAGCACGGCAAGCCGATCTTCAACCTCCAGGCCTCCTTCCAGGTGGAGGAGGAGGGCTTCGAGCACCAGTCGGAGATGCCCACCGCACCCGACCCCGAGACCCTTCCGCCCTGGTCGCACTGGGCCTCGGAGTGCAAGTGGATGGCCCCGGAGTGGGCCGAGCGGCCCCGGCCCATCGACCTGCGCTACGTCGAGCCGCCCCATTGGGTGACGACGTCGGCCCATCCGCCCCGCCAGATGGTGTGGATCCGGGCCGACGGTCGCCTGCCCGACGACCGGATGCTCCACGCCTGCGTGGTGACCTACGCCTCCGACTACACCCTCTTGGACAGCGCCCTCGCCCCCCACGGGCAGAACTTCTGGGACGGCTCGATGATCGTGGCCAGCCTGGACCACGCCATGTGGTTCCACCGGCCCTTCCGGGCCGACGAGTGGCTGCTGTACAGCCAGGCCAGCCCGTCGACCTCGGGTGCCCGGGGCCTGGCCTTCGGCGGAATCTTCACCGCCGACGGCGCCCTGGCCGTCTCCGCCGTCCAGGAGGGCCTCATGCGGCCGTCCGATCCGGACCACGTCCGGACGCCGGACCGGCCCCGCATGCTGACCCGCAAGACGTTCCCGACCTGATGCCCTCCCCCGACGGCTCCGTCGACCTGCGCTCGGACACGGTCACCACGCCCACGCCGGCCATGCGCCGGGCCATGGCCGAGGCCGACGTGGGTGACGACTGCTACGGCGAGGACCCCACCGTCAACGCCCTCCAGGAGCTGGCGGCGGCCATGGTGGGCAAGGAGGCGGCCCTCTACGTGCCGTCGGGGACGATGGGCAACCAGCTCGCCCTCCGGCTTCTGGCCCGGCCTGGGACCGAGGTGCTGTGCCCGGCGCGCTGCCACATCCGCCAGTACGAGGCGGCCGCCGCCGCCCGCAACGCCGGGGTGCAGCTGCGGGCCCTCCCTGACGCCGGCGGCTCCTTCACCCCCGCCGCCGTCGAGCATGCCGCCGCCGGCCCGGCCCACCACCTGCCGCCCCTGTCCCTCGTGACCATCGAGAACACCCACATGCCGGCCTCGGGCCGGCCCCTGCCCGCCGCCTACGTCGACTCCCTGGCTGCTGCCGCCGGCCGCCACGGCCTGCCGCTCCACTGCGACGGGGCCCGGATCTTCAACGCCGCCGTGGCCCTCGGGGTGCCCGCCCCGGCGCTGGCGGCGCCGGCGGAGACGGTGATGTTCTGCCTGTCCAAGGGCCTGGCCGCCCCGGTCGGCTCCCTCCTG
>JBOGFE010000501.1:0-8364 GCA_050741935.1 Acidimicrobiia bacterium
GGGAGAGCACGACGGCCAGGCGGTCGTCGTCCGCCGGGTCTACGGTGCGCAGGTCGCACACCACCGCTCCGTCCTCCACCCGGGCCACGACGCCGTCCGCCCGCAGGGCGGCCAGAGCGGCGTCGGGATCGGCGACGTCGAGGGCCACCCCGGCCGACGGGATGACCAGTCCGGGCAGCGACCCGCCGCCCGCCACCGCCTCGGTGTCGACGACCTTGGCCCCCGGGACCCGGGTGGCGAGGGCGGCGGCGCGCTCGGCCAGGACCCCGACCGGGATGGTCGCCATCCGCCACAGGGGCAGCCCGGTGGCGTCGCCCGACAGGTAGGCCAGCGCCACCTCCTGGAGGGCGGCCAGGGTCATCTTGTCGGCCCGTACGGCCCGGGCCAGCGGGTGGCGCCCCACCGCCGCCACCAGGTCGGCCCGCCCAGCCACCACCCCGGCCTGGGGGCCACCCAGCAGCTTGTCGCCCGAGAAGGTGACGAGCGCCGCCCCGGAGTCCAGGCACTGGCGGGCCCCGGGCTCGTCCCGCAGCCAGGCCGGGCGCCGGGGCAGCCACGGCGTGGTCTCGTCGAGCAGGCCGGAGCCGGTGTCGACCACCACCGGGACCCCCAGGCCGGCCAGCTCGGCCACCGGTGTCGACTCCACGAAGCCGACCATCCGGTAGTTGGAGGCGTGGACCTTCAGGACCAGGGCCGTCTCGGACGTCAGCGCCCGGCGGTAGTCGGCCAGGCGGGTGCGGTTGGTGGTACCCACCTCCACCAGCCGGGCCCCGGACTCGGCCATGACCTCGGGCACCCGGAAGCCGCCGCCGATCTCCACCAGCTCGCCCCGGGACACCACCACTTCCCGACCCCGGGCCAGGGCGGCCAGCACCAGGAGCACGGCGGCAGCGTTGTTGTTGACCACCAGGGCGGACTCCGCCCCGCACAGCCGGGCCAGCAAGGCGCCGGCGTGGTCCTGGCGGGAGCCCCGCCGGCCCTCGTCCAGGCGGTACTCCAGGTTCGAATAGCCCTGCCCGACCCGCCCGGCGGCGCTCAGCGCCTCGGCGGCCAGGGGGGCCCGGCCCAGGTTGGTGTGGATGATCACCCCGGTGGCGTTGACGACCGGCCGGAGGAGCCGGGCGCTGAGCTCCGCGGCCCGGCGCCGGGCGTCGGCCACCACCGCTTCGGGTTCCACCGCCGAGCCCGCCTCCGCCGCGGCCCGGGCGTGCTCCACGGCGGCCCGGGCGACGTCGACGGCCAGGTCGTGGGGAAGGCCCGAAAGAGCCAGGATCACGCTGTCCACGGACGGCAGTGCGCGCCGGGCATCCATGATCAGGACCTGCGAAGCAGGGAATGGCGGCCGGGGCAGGGGCCCCCGGCCGCAACGCGATGAGCCGCAAGGCGAAGAGCCATGTGCACCGCAGCGTAGGCTGTCGGCCATGATGACTGCTCCTCACCGGGCGGCCGGCTGATGCCGTCGTCGTCCCGCAGCTGGCCCCGCCGGCTCGGTCGCTTCGTGATCATCTCGGTGATCAGCCTGCTGGTGCTGCCTCCCGCCACGGCCGGCGTGGCCCTGGCCACCTACCTGTTCATGCCCCTGCCCGCCACTCTGCCCGAGGAGCGCCCCCAGGCCGACTCCCGGCGCAGCGTCGTCCTCGCCGCCGACGGCTCGCCCATCGGCGAGTTCCGGGAGGCGGAGAGCCGGGTGGTGATCGACAAGGACCAGATCCCCGACGTCGTCAAGCGGGCCGTCATCGCCGCCGAGGACCACGAGTTCTACGAGCACGAGGGCGTGGACTGGCAGGGCATCGGGCGGGCCTTCTGGGCCGACGTTCGGTCCCGCAGCCTGGAGCAGGGTGGCTCGACCATCACCCAGCAGCTGGTGAAGAACCTCTACACGGGCGGCGAGCGGACCGTCGTCCGCAAGGCCAAGGAGGCCCTCATCGCCGCCCAGGTGGAGCGGGTCCTGGAGAAGGACGAGATCCTGGCCAAGTACCTCAACACCGTGTACATGGGCGACTCGGTCTTCGGCGTCGAGGCGGCCGCCCAGAGCTACTACCGCAAGCCGGCCCGGGAGCTCACCCTCTCGGAGGCGGCCCTGCTCGCCGGAGTGCTGCCCGCCCCCAGCCGCTACTCGCCCCGCAGCCACCCCGAGGCGGCCGAGTTCAAGCGCAACGTCGTCCTCGACTCCGTGGAGCGCTACGGGCTGGCCACCCCCGAGGAGCTGGCCGCGGCCCGGGCCGAGAAGCCCAAGATCCACCCCCCGCCGGGCGTGGTCGGTCGCTACCCCTACTTCCTCGACTACCTGCGCGTCTACCTCCTCGACGTCAAGGGCTACACGCCCGACCAGGTCTACCGGGGCGGGCTCAAGATCGAGACCACCCTCGATGTCGAGATGGAGGACCAGGCGATCAAGGTCCTCTCCAAGGCCCTGCCCGGGGCCGAGGACCCCGAGGCGTCCCTCGTCTCCGTGGAGCCCCAGACCGGCTACGTGCGGGCCCTGGTCGGCGGCCGCAACTGGGAGGTGTCCAAGGTCAACCTGGCCCTGGGCAGGCTGGGCGGTGGATCCGGGCGCCAGGCCGGCTCCGCCTTCAAACCGTTCGTCCTGGCCCGCGCCCTCGACGCCGGGGTCTCCCCCAACAAGGTCTACTCGGCTCCCTCCAGCGTCCAGCCCCGGGGCTTCACCAAGCCGGTGGGCAACTACGAGGGCGGCTCCTACGGGTCGGCCACCATCGCCAAGGCGATGCACAAGTCGATCAACACCGTCTACGTCCAGCTCATCGTCGACGTCGGGATCAAGCAGACGGCGGAGCTGGCCAAGCGGCTCGGGATCTCCAGCATCGACCTGAACAAGCCGGTCTACGGCGGCATCGCCATCGGCACCCAGGAGGTCTCGCCCCTCGACATGGCCTCCGCCTTCTCCGTCTTCGCCGCCCGGGGCCTGCGGGCCGAGCCCACGCCGGTGCTGCGGATCACCGACCAGGACGGCCGGGTGCTGGAGGACAACACCGTCTCGGAGCGGGGCGAGCGGGTGCTCGAAGAGCCCGTGGCCGACAACATGAACCAGATCCTGCGGGGCGTGATCGAGGCCGGGACGGGCACCCGGGCCAAGATCGGCCGACCGGCGGCGGGCAAGACCGGCACCTCCAAGAACTACGAGAACGCCTGGTTCGTCGGCAACACCCCGACGCTGTCCACAGCGGTGTGGATGGGGTATCCCAAGGGGAACATCCCGCTGCTGCGCATCCACGGCACGCCCCGGGTGGCGGGCGGGACCATCCCGGCCAAGATGTGGCACGACTTCATGGCCCAGGCCGTCCGCGGGGTGGAGGCCACCGACTTCACCGAGCCCGCCCCCATCGAGTCCCTGGCCGACCGGGCCAAGCGCGAGCAGCGGGGTGGATTCGACCTGGGTGGGAAGCGGGACGGGAACGGCCTGCCCGACGAGGGGCCGTACTACACCGATCCGCCCGTCCCGGCGGCCTCCGAGCCGACGACCACCACGTCGACGGCGCCGGAGTCGACGACCACGACCTCGGTGTCGTCCAGCACCACGACCACGAAGCCGAAGTCGACGACCACGACGACCAGGAAGGGCAGCCCGACCACCACCACGACGAGACCCCGGGGCCTCGGCGGCCGCTGACCAACCCGGCGGGTTGGCTACCGGCGCTCCCCGGCCCCACCGGGCGAGGTGGCACCCTCGGGGCACTTGAGCACCTTCTCGCAGGCGGCCCGGATCGGTGAGGCGAAGGTGATCCGGTCCGAGGTGAAGCCCAGGGGCGCGTAGGCCGGCGTGGCCACGCCCACCGCCTCGCCCTTGGAGTTGAGCAGCGGGCCACCGGCGAAGGCACCGGTGGCGGCGGCGTCGTGCTGGATCCCGGCGGCGGAGACATCGGCCACCGAACCCTGGGTGATGGAACCGCCGGCGCCGCCCACCCCGGCCACCACGAAGACGCGCTGGCCGAACTCGATCTTCTCGTCGGCGGGGGCCCACTTGATGCGGGGCAGGCTGCCCTTGTCCACGATGAGCAGCGCCAGGTCGCGCTCCTCCTGCCAGGTGTGGAGGGTGGCCCCGAAGCGCTCCTCCCCCCGGCGCAGGTTGATGGCCGGCCCGGGCCGCTTGGTGGAGGCGCGCACGACCGACAGCGAGGTCAGCAGGTAGGACTTCTCGGCGTCGGAGGTGACCACGAAGGCCGACCCCACCTCGGGCTGGCCGAACTCGTCCTGGGTCTCCACCAGGTAGGTGGCGTCCTTGACCTGGCCGATCAGGTCCTCGAGGGTCTCGCCCGAGGCCCGCAGCTGCTCGATGGGCTCGAGCTCCTTGCGGATGTCCTCCTTGGCCGTGGCCAGGTCGTCGGCGATCTCCTTGCGGGCCGCGTCCCGGCGTCCCTCGAAGCCCTCGATGAAGTCGTTCACCCGCTTCTCGACGTTGTCGAGCTTGTACTGGTAGTAGGCGTAGAGCACCGTGCCCCCGAAGGCGAAGCCGATCGAGGCGGCCAGCAGCAGCGAGACCACTCCGATGACGGTTCTGGGCATCAGGCGCTGGCGGAGCCCCTCTCCCTCGCGGCGCCGGCGGCGACGGCCGCCGTTCTTGCCCGCGGCGGGCGTCTTGGTCGGCTGCTCGGGTGCCTCGGTGCGCATACAAGCCATGGTACGCGCCCACCACCCCCGCCGGGTCGCATCGGGGCCGCCCCTAGAATGGAGTTGATGAGCGACCCTGCGCCGGCGGTGGAGATCCGACCGGCCGCCACGCTGATGTTGGTTCGCGACGGTGTCGAGGGGATCGAGGTGCTGATGTTGCGCCGGAATCCCCGGGCCGCCTTTGCCGCCGACGCCTGGGTGTTCCCCGGCGGGGCCGTCGATGTATCCGACGACCACGTGCCTGCCGCCGCCATCCTCGGTCCCACCGAGAGCGACGCCAGCGCCACCCTGCGTCTGAGCTCGGGCGGGCTCGCCTTCTTCGTGGCCGCCGCCCGGGAGTGCTTCGAGGAGGCGGGAGTGCTCCTCGCCCGCCGCCGGAGCAGCGGCGCCGCCCTGGAGGTCTCATCGGAGGTCGACGCCCTCCGCTTCGCCCGCCACCGGCGCGACCTGCTGGCCGGCCGGCGCCCGCTGGCCGAGATCCTCGACGCCGAGGGCCTGGCCCTCGACCTCGGCGGCGTGGCCTACGTCTCGCACTGGATCACCCCGCCGGGTCCGCCCCGGCGCTTCGACACCCGCTTCTTCGTGGCCCCCATGCCCGGCGGCCAGTCGGCCTCCCACGACACCTCCGAGACGGTGGACTCCGTGTGGACCACCCCGGCGGCGGCCCTGGAGCGGCGGGCGGCGGGCGAGATCCACCTCGTCTTCCCCACCATCAAGAACCTGGAGGCCCTGGCCCGGCACGGAGCCACCGCCGGCCTGCTGGCGGCGGCGCGGGCCGTCGAATCGGTGCCGGTGATCGCCCCCGCCCGCATCCCCGAAGACCCGGAGCTTCCATGCCCGACATGACCCCGGGAGTGGCCAGCGCCCTGTCCCCCCTCGTCCGCCGGATCGTGGCCCCCAACCCGGGGATGATGACGGGCCCGGGCACCAACACCTATCTGGTCGGCATCGACGAGGTGGCGGTGATCGACCCCGGCCCGGACGACGCCGGCCACATCGAGGCCATCATCGGGGCCTCGATGCGGGAGCGGGTCCGCTGGGTGCTGGTCACCCACCACCATCCGGACCACTCGTCCGGGGTGGCCCGCCTGGCCAAGGCGACCGGAGCCGAGATCGTGGCCTTCGGTGCCCCCCGGGGCGTCGACCTGGGTTGGACGCCGGACCGCCGGGCCAAGGACGGGGAGATCATCGAGGGCACCGAATGGGGCCTCGAGGTGCTCCACACCCCAGGCCACGCCTCCGACCACCTGTGCTTCCTGCTGGAAGAGGAGCGGGTGCTGTTCACCGGCGACACCGTGCTCTCGGGCACGACGACGGTCATCCCCCACCCCGACGGCAAGATGGCGGCCTACCTCCAGAGCCTGGAGCGGATGCGCAAGCTGCGCCTGACCCGGATCTGCCCCGGCCACGGCGACGTCCTCGACGATCCCAAGGCCATCCTGAGCGAGTACATCGAGCACCGCCTGGCCCGGGAAGCGCAGATCGTCGAGGCACTGAAGGACGGTCCGGCCAAGATCGACGAGCTGGTCGTGCGCATCTACGTCGGGGTCCCCGAGGCCCTCTATCCCATGGCCGCCCGGTCGGTCCACGCCCATCTGGTGAAGCTCAAGGCCGAGGGTCGGGTCTCGGGCCGGGACGCAAATTCCGCCTGGAAGCTTGCGTAAGGGAAAAAAGAACAAGGGATCCCAAGTCGGGCGAAGAAGTGAAACACGGCTCGTTTCACTCGAACCCGGACAAAGGGGTCGTCATCACCGAGCACACCGACAAGCGGCTGCAGAGCGTCGAGAACGACGCGCCCGACGCCATGGCGCTCCTCGAGGCCCTGGCCGGCCGCAGCGACGAGATGGCCCGGCGGGCCTACGACATCCTGGCGTCCGCCGTGCCCGAGATCGCCCAGTGGACCGACGACGAGCGGGACCGCTTCGTCGACCAGTCCCGCCGGCGCTTCCAGGCCATCCTGGCCATGACCGGCCGGTGCGAGCAGGTGGACGAGGCGCTGGTGGAGGACCTCAAGGCCCTGGGCGCCTCGGCCGCCTGGGCCGGCAGCCCCCTGCCCCAGATCCTGGTGGTGCTGCGCAT
Source organism: Acidimicrobiia bacterium (assembly GCA_050741935.1). Lineage (GTDB taxonomy): Bacteria > Actinomycetota > Acidimicrobiia > IMCC26256 > BP-133 > CAWBJP01. Next base: position 6,706 of record JBOGFE010000501.1, read on the forward strand.
CTCCCGGAACCTGGTGGTCCGCAGTGCCCTGGACATCGCCACCGAGGGCGGCCGGCAGTGGGGTCCGGCCCTGTCGCTGCTGCTCACCCGGGTGCTGCCGGCCATGGACCGCCTCACCGACGCCCTGGCCCAGGGCTACTGGTCGGCCCTGGCCGTCCGAGAGGCCAACGACCTGACCCGCTAGGGGCAGGGGTTGGGGGCGCCGCCCTCGGCCCGTCCGGCGCAGCTGGCCAGGAGGGCCAGACGGGCGGAGCGGGCGGTGACGTCGGGGTCGTTGGCCGGGTCCGCGTCCCCGAGCAGGTTCTCCATCTGGTAGGGGTCGGTCACCAGGTCGTAGTACTCCCGGAAGAGGATGGTGGTGCCGTCGTCCTCGTAGTACTCCATGTACTGCGAGGAGGCGTCCCGCAGCGACGCCCACGGCGGGTAGCGGAACCCCGGGTCCCGGGAGTACTCCACGAAGTGCTCACTGCGGGTCGAGGGCAGCAGCAGCGAGGCCCCGTCCATGACCCCCGGCGGCGCCGCCCCGGCGGCCTGGAGGACGGTGGGGGCGACATCGGTCACCGACGCCCAGCGGTTGTCCACGATGCCCGGTGCCACCCGGCCCGGGAACCGGAGCAGCAGGGGGACGTGGATCCCCTCGGTGTAGGGCAGGCTCTTCGACTTCTGGCCGTGCTCCCCCCAGAAGTAGCCGTTGTCGGAGGTCAGGATCACGAGCGTGTCGCCGTCCTCGCCCAGGGCGGCGAGCTTGGCGGCCACGGCCGCCACCAGGTCGTCGACGGAGTAGAGCGTGCGCAGCTGGGCCTCGCGCTCGCGCCGGCCCTGGGCCTCTCCATGCCGGTGGACCGACACGAAATCCGGCTTGTCCGTCCGGTCCTCCTCGTGCACCGACGGCGCGGGCTGGTACTCGGGAACCGGTGTCGTCTCGTAGTCCTGCTCGGGGATGAAGGGATCGTGGGGGGCCTGGGTGGCGACGTAGAGGAAGAAGGGCCGGGCGTCGTCGGCTTCGAAGGCGTCGAGGAACTCCACGGCCTTGGCGGCGATGAAGTCGGTGGAGTACTCGTCGACCTGCTGGCGCTCCCCGTCGACGCTGTAGTAGTCGCCGTAGTAGTCGGTCTCGTTCACGATGGCCCAGCGGTCGAAGTTGGGAGGCGGTTCCGAGAGGTCCCAATAGAGGAGGAACTTGCCGCTGATGGCGGTCTGGTAGCCGGCGGCCTTGAGGGCGGCCTGCATGGTGGTGGTGTGGTCGAGCTCCGGGGTGAGCCGGTTGGTCCGCACCTGGTGGTTGTGGGCGTAGCGCCCGGTCATGATCGATGCCCGGGACGGGCAGCACAGCGGGGTGGCCACGAAGGCCTGGGGGAACGAGACGCCTCCGTCGGCCAGGAAGGCCCGGGCCTTCGGCATGACCTCGAGCGAATCGGCCCGCTGGTCGTCGGTCACGATGACGATGACGTTGGGTTGGGCCGCCGCCGTCTGGGACGGGGCGTCCCGTTCCGGGAGGGCGATGGTCACCGCCAGGATCAGGACGGCGACGGCCAGGGCGGACCGGGGACGCATGATGGCCATCCTGATCCCTGACGCGCCGGATCGGGTGGATGCAATCCGATCTGTAAGTGACGCCTTACTGTGACGCCTTACTGTGACGCCTTACTGTGACGCCTT
>JBOGFE010000502.1:0-6641 GCA_050741935.1 Acidimicrobiia bacterium
GGCGACGACCGTGTGCCGGTCGCCGGCGTGGCCTGGTCGCCGGCTCCGTCCGCACCGCAGGCCGCGCTGATCGACGCCACCGCGGCGAGCACAGCCCACCATGATCGATGCCATCCCACGGGCCTCGCCCTCCGGGCCGATTGGGGGGTCGGGCCTGAAGCGTAGTGTCGGATGTGACCGGCGCCCCGGGGCTGGAGGCCCGCCTACGCTGGGGTGATGGTGGGGAACTGCCGGTGCCGTCTCGGGCTGCCGGCTGTCACGGCGCTCGTGGCGACCAGCTTCGTCGTCTCGGCGTGTGCCGGTGGCGACCGGCCGCCCCAGCCGGTGAACGGCGTCGCCGCACCCTCGGAGACGACGGCGACGACGGCGGCGGCGGCCCAGGGGGTGGAGCGCTTCGCCGTCCCTGCCGGCTCCGGGCCCCACGACGTGGCCCCCGCCCCGGACGGGACGGTGTGGTACACGGCCCAGCGCACCGGCGAGCTGGGCCGCCTCGACCCCGGCGATGGCACGACCCATCACGTCCCCCTGGGGCCGGGCTCGGCCCCCCACGGCGTGATCATCGGCCCCGACGGGGCGGCATGGGTGACGGACTCGGGACTCAACGCCATCGTCCGGGTCGACGCCGCCACCGAGGCGGTGCGGACCTTCCCGCTGCCCCTGGATCGTCCGGCGGCCAACCTCAACACCGCCGCCTTCGACCCCGCCGGCACCCTGTGGTTCACGGGCCAGGCCGGCGTCTACGGCCGCCTCGACCCCGCCGCGGGTGACATGGAGGTCTTCGACGCCCCCCGGGGCCGGGGCCCCTACGGGATCACCGTCACTCCCGACGGGACGGTCTGGTACGCCTCCCTGGCCGGCAATCACATCGCCCGGGTTGATCCCGCCACCGGGGCGGCCACCGTGGTCGAACCGCCGACGCCGGCACAGGGCTCCCGCCGCGTGTGGTCGGATTCGACCGGGCGGGTGTGGGTGAGCGAGTGGAACGCCGGCCAGGTGGGGGTCTACGACCCGGCCGCCGGCACCTGGAAGGAATGGCGCCTCCCCGGCGACGGGCCCCAGGCCTACGCGGTGTACGTCGACGACCGGGACGTGGTCTGGCTGTCCGACTTCGGGGCCAACACCCTCGTCCGCTTCGAGCCCGCCACCGAGACGTTCACGTCGTTCCCCATGCCTGACGCCCCGGCCAACGTCCGCCAGATCCTGGGCCGGCCCGGCGAGGTGTGGGGGGCGGCGTCGGCCGCCGACGCCCTGATCCGCCTGAGCTGACCACCGGCCTGCCCGGGCCGCGGGCCCGCTGGCTGAGGTCAGTTCTGCATCTGGGAAGGCTTTGCCTCGGTTTCCTCGGTTTCCGAGGCAATCGATGCCCAGATCAGCGTCGGGGGGCGGCCGGCGGCGGGTCCTACAGGCGCCGGCGGGCCATGGCCACGGCGGTGGTCACGATCCAGACGTCGACCAGGGTGAGGCCCGCCCGCTGGAAGAGGCCGACCGGCTCGGCCACGATGCTCGCCCCGAGCGCGACCCCGGCCACCACCCCGACCGCGGCCGATACCCGCGCCGCCCGGCGCCGGCCGGAGCGGGCCAGGGCACGGCCGGCCACGAGCGGGAGGGCGGCCATGGCCAGGTAGGTGGAGCCGGCGGCCACGGCATGGGCGGCGTCCAGGCCATCGGAGAACCCCAGGGGCGTGGCGGCGATGCCGGCGCTGCCCGCACCGCACGCCACCGCCGCCAGCCAGGCCCGGCCGGGTAGCGCGGCGCGCAGCGGGACGGCATAGAGCGGGATGGTGGCGGCGAAAACGAGAAAGCCGGCGTTCATGAGCGGCCGATGGGTTGCGGCGGCGGCGGCCAGGCGGCTGATCGGCTCCTGGAGGGGTGAGTAACCGGGGGTGAGCGCCCCGGCGGTGGCCCAGCTGGCGACGAAGGTGACCGGCCCGACGACGCCGGTCCAGGCCAGGTTCGTCCGTCGGGTGGGGATCCGCATCCGGAGATACTGGCGCGCCGGCAGGACAGAAGGGGATCTTCCTGTCGTCATCCTCCAGCGCACCTGAGTCCCGGGCGGTAGTGTGCGCCGCTTTCCATAGGAGAGATCAGAGGAGCCACGGACCAGAGGAGGTTCGATGCCGGAACGCACGTCCTACGCCCCCGGCACCCCGTCATGGATCGACATCGGGACCGATGTCGAGGGGGCCAAGCAGTTCTACGGTTCGCTGTTCGGCTGGAGCGCGATGGACGCCGGGCCGCCCGAGGAGACCGGCGGCTACGGGTTCTTCCTGAAGGACGGCAAGATGGTGGCCGGCTACGGCCCCCAGCAGAACCTGGAGATGCCGCCCTTCTGGACGACCTACGTGTGCGTGGTCGACGCCGACGAGACCAGCAAGAAGGTGGAGCAGGCCGGCGGCAACGTGATCCTGGCGCCCATGGAGGTCATGTCCGCCGGGACGATGGCCGTCTACCAGGACCCCCAGGGGGCGTTCATCTCGGTGTGGCAGCCGTCGGAGCACCAGGGTGCCCAGCTGGTGAACGAACCGGGATCGTTCACCTGGAACGAGCTGAACACCCGCGACGTCGAGGGCTCCAAGGCCTTCTACACCGCCGCCTTCGGGTGGGAGGCCGAGACCCACGAGGGCGGGCCCATGGCCTACACCGAGTTCAAGGTGGAGGGGACCAGCATCGCCGGCTGCATGCAGATGCCGCCCATGATCCCGGCCCAGGTGCCGCCCCACTGGCTCGTCTACTTCGCCGTGGAGGACACCGACGCCACCGTGGCCCAGGTGAGCGAGCTGGGCGGAGCGGTGCGCATGCCGGGCATGGACACGCCCGCAGGCCGTATCGCGGTGGTGGCCGACCCCCAGGGGGCGACCTTCGCCGTCATCAAGCTGGGCGAGCAGGCCTAGCCGGCTGGATGAAAGGGCCCGCGGTCAGACCCCTGGCCGCGGGCCCTCACCGGCCGCCACCCCCTCGACCCGCCGGACGGTCACCGACACCGACAGGTGGTGGCCCGCCTCGGTGAACACGATCCCCTTGAGCGGCGCCACGTCGGTGTAGTCCCGGCCCCAGGCCACGGTCAGGTGGTCGGGGGCGACCAGCCGGTTGGTGGGGTCGAGGTCGAGCCAGGTCCCGTCGGGGAGGAGCAGGGAGCACCAAGCGTGGGAGGCCCCCACCCCCACTCCGGTCTCCAGATGACCGCTCACGTAGCGGGCGGGAAGGCCGAGGGACCGCAGGCAGGCGATCTCCAGGTGGGCGAAGTCCTGGCACACCCCGCGGCGCCGGGCCAGCACGTCCGACACCGGCGTGAGGACGGTGGTGACCCCGCGGGTGTAGACGAAGTCGGCGTGGATCCGCTCGGTCAGCTCCCGGGCCGCCTCCAGCACGCCCCGGCCCGGGGTGAACGACTTGCGGCCGTAGCGCTCCGCCCCCTCGACCAGCTCCACCAGCGGAGACTCCAGGGTGAACTGGCTCGCCTGGCCGTCCGGGGCCCGGGCCGCCTCCCAGGCGACCTCGGCGGGCACGGGCGCCGCCGTCACCTCGACGTCGGCTTCGGCTGTCACCACCAGGGTGCCGTGGACATGGGCCATGCCCAGGTAGACGACCCGGTTGCCGAAGAAGTCCTCCCGCTCCGAGCGGTCGTCGGGCTCGGGATCGACGGCCAGGTGCGAGGCCAGCACCCGCTGGCGGGGCGTGGCCCGGGGCAGGAGGCGGGCCTCGCTGTAACCGTGGGTGACGCCCCCGTCGTAGGCGAAGCGCGTCTCGTGGTGGAGGCGGTAGATCACGCCTGGGCCCTCATGGCCACCGCCGGGCGCGGCCGCTCCCCCAGGGCGGCCAGCGACAGCGAGTGCACCGGCACGTGGGCGAAGTAGGTGAGGAGGACGGCATCGGAGGCCTGGTCCAGGTGGCCGGAAACGACCGCGAGCCATTCCCCGAGGCGGGGCCGGCGCCCGCCGGCCACGGCCAGCAGGTCCACCTCCGCCTGCAGGATGAGCCCGAGCGCCGCCCCCACGGCGGCCACGGCGCTGCCGGCGCTCTCCCCCGGGAGGCGCTCGAGATCCCAGCGCAGCTGGTCGAGCTGGTAGCGCAGGGAACGGGGATTGCCGGCGTCGCTGAGCAGGAACTGGGCCAGAGCGCCCACCTCGATGTCGGAGCGGTAGCGGCGGCGGAAGGCGACCAGGCTCTCGCAGCAGGCGAGCAGGGTCTCGTAGACCAGGCCGCGGATCTCGGGGTCGACCTCGTCCACCAGGGTCTCGGCCAGGAGCCGCAGCAGCAGCCGGGCCCGTTCCAGGCGCCGGCCGATGTCGGTGAAGAGCCAGCCCGGGTCCCGCACCATCGACTCCGCCGACAGCCCGACCAGGGCCATCAGGTGGGTGAGGGCCGACGCCGCCGTCTCCTGCGCCTCGGCCAGCCCCCGGGTGCGGCGCAGCACCCCGAGATGGTCCTCCAGCGCCACCAGCACCTGGCAGGTGTGGGTGGAGAGCAGCTCCCGGGCCGACAGGGAGGCGCCCAGCAGCCCCGAGAGCGACGAGACCAGGCTGGAGGGGAAGGCCTCGTCGAGCAGGGCCCGGCGCAGCATGTCCACCACCGGACCGGTGTCGGGGGAGCCGGTGGGGGGCAGGTCGAAGGCCACCGACTCGGCTGCCGTCTTGGGGCTCTCGGCCGTCCAGGCCAGGCCGCGCAGGAAGACCGACACCCAGGCGCCGGCCGCCTCGGTGGCCAGCCCGGGGGTCTCGTCCAGCTCCCAGGCGATGGTCTGGACGAGGCGGATGGCCGTCTCGGCCGTCTCGGCGTGGCGGCCGATCCAGTACAGGGCTTCGGCGTTGCGGCTGGGCAGCGACGTGGCCAGGTCGACCTGGGCCAGGGTCAGCACCGGCGCCGACAGGCGGTGCCGGTCCTCGGCCAGCACCCAGGTGTCCTTGCGGACCGCCAGCGGGAGGCCCGCCGGGTGGCCGCCGCCATCGAGCACGGCCCGGGCCAGGCCGGCGGGCAGCACGGCGTAGCCGTCCCCGTGGGCCACCGCGAAGCCGCGCAGCCCGAGTCGGCCCGAGGCCAGGGTTCCGTCGTGGACGAGCGGGGTGGTGCTGGCCTCCACCTCCTCGAAGGCGACCCACAGCTGGGGCCGGGCCTCGACCCGGGCGGCCAGGACCTCGCGGCGGGTGGCGTCGAGCCGGCGGCCGGTGAACTCCTCGCCCGAGTCGACCGTCCGCAGCACCATGCGGTCCAGCCCGTCGAGGACGTGGTGCCGGGCCGTGACGTCGCCGCACCAGAAGGCGGGTACCGCGGCCAGGGCCGGTTCCTCGCCCAGCAGCTCGCGGCAGGCGGAGGCGAGGAAGGGCGCCAGCCCGGGGTTCTCGGCCAGACCGGCGCCGAGGGCGTTGGCCAGCACCACCGTTCCCCGCCGGGCCGCTTCCACCAGTCCCGGGGGACCGGAGCTGGAGCCGCTGCGCAGCTCCAGCGGATCGCACCAGCGGTCCTCCACCAGCCGCAGCACCACGTCGACGGGTTCCAGCCCGGCCACCGACCTCACGAACACCCGGCCGTGGCGGACCGTCAGGTCGGAGCCCACGACCAGGGTCAGGCCGAGGATCCGGGCCAGGTAGGCGTGCTCGGGGAAGGCCTCCGAGCCCGGTCCGGGACTGAGGATGGCGGTGCGGGGATTGTCCGTCCCGTCCCGGGCCAGGCCGGCGAGCGTGGACCGCAGCGTGGCGTAGAAGGCGTCGACCCGGGCCACGCCGAGCTGGCGGTGGAGGTCGGGATGGAGCTGGGCCAGGACCCGTCGGGCGGAGAGCATCTCGCCCAGCCCCTTGGGCGTGGTGACCCGGTCGGCCCGGGCCAGGAACCGGCCGTCGGGGCCGCGCACGAGGTCGCAGGCCGCCGCCACCAGCCAGCGGGGTGGAGCCATCCCGGCGCAGGGGCGGAGGAAGCCGGGATGGGCGTAGACGACCGGAGCGGGAACCACCCCCGAGGTGATCAGCCGCTGTGGGCCGTAGAGGTCGGCCAGCAGCGCCTCGAACAGGCGGGCCCGCTGCTCCAGCCCGGCCTCGATCTCGACCCAGTCCGGCCCCGACAAGACGTGGGGGATGGGATCGAGGGCGCCCATCCGGTCGGGCCGGGCGGGGGAGTCGGGCGTGGTGCCCTGGTGGCGGCGCAGTCGCCGGACCCGCTCCTGGGCCCGGATGAGCGTGCCGGCGTCGGCCGCCAGCAGCGCCGACTCGACCAGGCGCCAGTGGGCGCGGGTGCTCCCGGCCTCGTCCCGCAGCTCGTCGAAGCCGGCCACGGCCGGTCTCACCGCCCCTGCCACTCGGGGGCCCGCCGCTCCCTGGCGGCGTTGAGCCCGGCCCGCATCTCGGCGTAGATGGCGTTGAGCGCCTCGGGGCGGTCGTAGGTGATGACCGCCACCCTCCCGTCCCGCTCGTAGCGCACGCCGCTCATCCCACCTCCATCGGGTACCGCCCGGAGGGACGCCGGCCCGGCAGGACCAGGAGGCCTTCGTCCGGATCGCCCAACGTGAAGCAGCAACCCTGCCACGCCAGGAGGGCGGTGAGGCCAGCCAGGGCGGCGTCGATCTGGTCGAGGGTGCGCAGCGGGGCGGTGTCGACGCCGGCGCCCTCCAGCACCGAGCGGCGCCAGGCCGCCTTGGCGCTCAGCCGCCGGAC
>JBOGFE010000503.1:0-3338 GCA_050741935.1 Acidimicrobiia bacterium
GGTGGAGCCAGGGGGATTTGAACCCCCGACCTCTTGCATGCCATGCAAGCGCTCTGCCAACTGAGCTATGGCCCCGGAAGCGGGGCTCAGGTTAGCAGCGGGGGAATACCGCCGGGCCGTCCCGCGCCCCGCCATTACACTCCTTCCCCCATGAGTGAGGGCTACGACGTCCAGGCCATCGAGGCCAAATGGCAGGACCACTGGGCCAAGCAGGGCACCTACGAGGTGGACGAGGACGACCCGCGCCCCAAGTTCTACGACCTGTGCATGTATCCGTACCCCTCGGGGCCGATCCACATGGGGCACGTCCGCAACTACACCCTGGGTGACGCCCTGTGCCGGTACAAGGCGATGCAGGGCTTCGCCGTGCTCTCGCCCATGGGGTGGGACTCCTTCGGGCTGCCGGCGGAGAACGCCGCCATCGCCGACGGGATCCACCCCGGGATCATCACCCGCCGGCGCATCGCCACCATGAAGGCCCAGATCCAGCGGCTCGGCTCGGCCTACGACTGGCGCCGGGAGGTGTCCTGCTGCGAGCCCGACTACTACCGCTGGACCCAGTGGCTCTTCCTCCAGCTGCACGAGGCAGGGCTGGCCTACAAGGGGAAGGCGCCCGTCAACTGGTGCCCGTCGTGCCAGACGGTGCTGGCCAACGAGCAGGCCGAGGGCGGGGTGTGCGACCGCTGCGGCACCGTGGTGGTCAAGCGCGACCTGGAGCAGTGGTTCTTCCGCATCACCCGCTACGCCCAGCAGCTGCTCGACGACCTGGAGACGGTCGACTGGCCCGAGCGGGTCAAGGTCATGCAGCGCAACTGGATCGGCCGCTCCGAGGGTGTCGAGTTCAACATCGCCGTCAACGGCCCCACCGGTGAGCCGGCCGAGCCCATCCGCGTCTTCACCACTCGCATCGACACCGTCTTCGGCATGACGTACGTGGTGCTCGCCCCCGAGCACCCCCGGGTCTCTGAGCTGGCCCGGGGGACCTCCCAGGAGCGGGAGGTGGCCGAGTTCGTGGAGCGGGTCCGCAACGAGTCGGAGGTGGACCGCCTCTCGGCCGAGGGCCCGCTCGAGTCCCGGGGGGTGTTCACCGGCGCCTACGCCGTGAACCCGTTCAACGGCGCCAAGCTGCCCCTGTACCTGGCCGACTACGTGCTCGGCACCTACGGCACCGGGGCGATCATGGCCGTCCCCGGCGAGGACCAGCGCGACTTCGACTTCGCCGTGGTCCAGGAGCTGCCCATCATCAAGACCACCCAGCGGCCCGAGGGCTGGAGGGAGCCCGTCTACACCGGGCCGGGCCGCAAGATCAACAGCGCCCACGCCGGGGGCCTCGACCTCAACGGGATGACGGTCGACGAAGCCAAGGCGGCGGCCACCGCCTGGCTGGCCGAGCTCGGGCTGGGGGAGCCCAAGGTCAACTTCCGGCTGCGGGACTGGCTGATCTCCCGCCAGCGGTACTGGGGCTGCCCGATCCCGATCGTGTACTGCCCCGAGCACGGCGCCCGGCCCGTCCCCGAGTCGGACCTGCCCGTGATGCTGCCCGACGACGTGGAGTTCCTCCCCACGGGTGAATCGCCGCTGAAGCGCCACGAGGGTTTCCTGGCTGCCACCTGCCCCGACTGCGGCGGCCCGGCCACCCGCGAGACCGACACCATGGACACCTTCGTCGACTCGTCGTGGTACTTCCTGCGCTTCTGCGATGCCGGCAACGGCACCGCGCCCTTCCAGGTCGACAAGGTCGGCCACTGGATGCCGGTCGACCAGTACATCGGCGGCATCGAGCACGCCATCCTCCACCTGCTCTATGCCCGGTTCTTCACCAAGGCCCTCGCCGACATCGGCCTGCTGCCCGACGGGCTGCGGGAGCCCTTCCAGCGCCTGTTCTCCCAGGGGATGATCCGCCTGGGTGGCACGAAGATGTCCAAGTCCAAGGGCAACGTGGTCTCGCCGGCCGAGTTCTTCGAGAGCCACGGCGCCGACGCCCTGCGCCTCTTCCAGCTCTTCGTGGGCCCGCCCGGGGACGACGCCGACTGGTCGGACCACGGCGTCGAGGGTGCGTCGCGCTACCTGGGCCGCGTCTGGCGCCTGGCCACCGGGGAAGCCGGGGCCGCGCCCGTCGACCGGGACGAGACGGACGCCGACCGGAAGATCACCCGGGCCCGCCACGCCCTGGTGGCCAAGGCCACCGACGACTTCGAGCGCTGGGCCTACAACACCGCCGTGGCCGCCTGCATGGAGTACACCAACGAGCTCTACCACTACGTCCAGTCGGCGGACGGGCCCCGGCGGGCGACCCTCGACGACGCCGTCGATGCCCTGCTGCTGGTCCTCGCCCCCATGGCCCCCCACGCCAGCGCCGAGCTGTGGGAACGCCGCCACCGCGAGGGCCCCCACGTCCACGACCAGGCCTGGCCCGCCTTCGATCCCGACCTGGTGCGGGCCGAGACGGTGACCATGGTCGTCCAGGTCAACGGCAAGGTGCGTGACCGCATCGAGGTGGCCGCCGACGTGACCGAGGCGGAGATGACCGAGCTGGCCCGGGCCTCGGCCCGCGTCGCCGAGCACCTGGGCGGGCGCGAGCCCCGGCGCATCATCTGCGTGCCGCCCAACCTCATCAACCTGGTGGGCTGAGCATGTCCCGGCGGGCGCGGGTGATCCCCGTCCGCTGGCTGCCGTTGGGTGTGGCCGGCATGACGCTCCGCCACGTCATCCTCGTGCGCCGGGGCTGGGAGGGCGACGAGGCGCTCCTGGCCCACGAGATGGTCCACGTCCGCCAGTGGGAGGAGCTCGGCGTCCCCCGGTTCGTGTGGCGCTACCTGTCGTCGTACTTCCGGGGCCGCCTCGGGGGCCTGTCCCACCACGACGCCTATCAGGCCATCCCCCTCGAGGTGGAGGCCCGCCGGATCGCCGGCCGCTAGTTCGTGGCGTTCGACGCCGACCGACGTTCGTTGGTCAGGAACGCCGCCAGGGAAAACCGCTGTCGTTCGCCGGCGGGGCCTGTTAGCTTGCCGCCCGCTCCCCCCGCCACTTCCTCCTGAGACGGAACGCGTCTGCGGGAGGTGGCATGCCTGAGCTCGTTTCCCGGTTGCGGGAGGAACACCCTCGGACGGCGGTTGTCCTGGCCGCCGTCGGCGCCCTGGTCATGGGAGCGGTCTGGTACCGGGCGGGGCTGTCGAGCCCCGGCGCCGACGTGGCCGGCGCCCTACCGCCGCCCGTGGTGGCGCCGGCGACCACGTCCACCACCGCGGCGCCCGAGGTCGTCGTCCATGTCGCCGGGGCGGTGGCCCGCCCGGGGCTGTACCGGCTGCCGGCCGGTTCCCGGGTGGCCGACGCCATCG
>JBOGFE010000504.1:0-3839 GCA_050741935.1 Acidimicrobiia bacterium
GGACGGCGGTCCGGGTCGGTCGAGGCGTCCGGGGCCCTGAACCTCCGGCGGGTGCGGTTTCGGGCGTTGGCACCGGCCGGTCGAGCGTAGGCGCGGAGCCGCGGCCGACGATTGTCGCGGTGCTGCGGTTCTGGCTTCGGCGCCCGGGCGCCCCCCTCCTGCCCCAGGAGGGGCACGGCGCCACAAAAGGTGCGAATAGGACGGCCGGGGGCTGCGTCGGTTCAGCAGAGCCGGAGCGGCTTCGGCGACTGGCGGGCACCTCCCGTGAGCACCGGAGAACGCCGGCGCACCGTTGGGTATCAAGGAGGATCACAGATGACCAAGACCGGCTCGACGGTTCGGTGGACCGTCTCGACAGGGGCTTCCCTCGTCCTCGTGATGGTGGTGGCCCTGGTGGCCGCACCGGTGGTGTCAGCGGGACCGGGTGACGGCGGCAGCGACGATCCCATCGCCGCCCTCGTCGGCGGCGACGGTGGGTTCTTCGGAGGCGGTGGGGGCGAAGGCGGCGGGGGGACGGCCGCCCACGGCCGGGCCATGAGCCGGGGTGAGACCGACAGCTACGGCCTGGCCCTCCGGGCCGGGGGCGAGGGTGAGCAGACCCGCGGCCGGCTCGCCTTCGGGCACCGCGGCGCGGACGGCGGCGAGGGCTTCGCCGGCGAGATCACCTGCCTGTCGGTGGGCGACGACGGCGTGGTCCAGGTGAGCGGCACCACCCGTGAGGGCCGCGGTCACCGTCACGACCACGGCGGCGACAAGGGCGAGGAAGGCGGGCCCGGCGCCGGCGGCGGCGAGGGCGACGAGCCCCAGCCGGCCGCCTTCACCAACGGCGGCCACGGCGGGCGCCCCGACCACGGCGGCGACAAGGAAGGCAAGGAAGGCTCCGAGGAAGGTACGGAGGGCGAGGAGCAGGCGGCCAGCCGGGACTTCGCCTTCACCATCCTGACCCAGAGCGACCCTCAGCAGTTCTCCCTGCCCAAGCTGGGTGAGGCCGGAACCCTCACGCCCTGCGGGGGCGGCGACGCCACGACGGTCGCCGTGACCCGGGGCGGGTTCGACGCCCACAAGTAGCTGACGGGGGAGATGGCCGGCCGGGGGGCGGGGTGGGGCGCCTCCCGGTCGGTCAGCGTCCCCGGGCGGCCCGCAGCACCCGGCCCATGTCGAGCAGGTGGCGGTGGCCCTCGTGGAGGGCGTAGCGGGCGGCGCCGAGCACGGTGAAGGTGTCGCCCGAGCGCCGGCCGGTCCGCTGCCAGCCCCGCTCGGGCACGCCGGAGAGGGTGGCGGCCAGGCCGGCGGCGTTGGCCTCCAGGGCCTTGGCCACGTCGGCGGGGTCGGCGCCGGCGTAGTCGTCGATCTCGACCGCCGCCTCGTGGTCCCACCAGCCGAGGTCGGGGTCGTTCTCGATCAGCATGCGATGGATGCGCCCGTCGAAGAGGACGAGGACGTCGCGGACGTGGCAGGCGTAGTCGAGCGCCGACCACGTCCCGGGGCTGGGCCGGGCCCGCAGGAGCTCGCCCGTCTCGCCGGGCAGCAGGCGCTCGAGGGGCGTGCCGTAGCGCTTGCCGAGGTGGGCCACCGCCGCCGGGAGGTCGGCCGGCCCGAACTTCTCGGGCTCGAAGGCGCACTCCGGGCAGCGCTCCGTCTGCCAGCGGGCACCCAGCGCGTCGGGACGGTCGGGCACGGCGGGTCCTCCGGGTTCGTAGCGGCCGAAAGCTGTCCGAACGCCCGATGCTAACGACGCGCCGCGCCGGATGAGACCGCATGTCTCGCTCCGCGACGACCGGCCCCGAAGGGTGCCATCGGAAGTTTCCCGGCAATCCGCATCATCGGGACACGGTTCTCTCGTTCTTCGTGTGGCGGTCCAGGCCCGGGGAAACGATCCCCCCGGAACCGGTGAGGTGCCCTGGGCGGGAACTGTTCTCAACCCGCCGGTGAACAGCGCATGGCCGTTCTTCTGCCGGCCAGGGCAGGCCGGCCCGCATGACGAAGTCGAACGTGCCGGCACTTGACGGTTCGGACCAGTAAAGGAGTGAACCCGCCATGTTGTCGTCGCTGGTTCCACTGCTGGTGGTGGTGGGGGTCCTGTGTTGGGTCGTGTTACCGGCCGTCATCCTGGTGGCGGCCGCCGTCGGATCGCGGCGGGCCCCCGATGGTCCGGTGTGGTTCCGACCGTGCAAGGCGTCCGATCCCGCCGACCCGTGCTGGGTGACGGAGGACGACGAGTACTGCCTCGAACATGAGGGCCTCCGCCCGAGGCCGCCCGGCCCGCCGGGTACCGCTCCGGGCATCGAGATCTTCATCACCTGACCCTCGGGAATCCGGGACCGGGACGGGGCCGGGGGCCGGTGAGCCCCGGGGCTCGGGCAGACTGGCCGGCCATGGGTCTCTATGAGGAGCAGGTCCTCCCCCGGTTGGTGGACGTGGCCTTGAGCGGCCGGCGGTTCCGGGAGTTGCGGGCCCGGGTCGCCGGCCGGCTCGAGGGCGAGGTGCTCGAGGTCGGCTTCGGGTCGGGACGCAACGTCCCCCACTATCCGCCGGCGGTGAAGCGGGTGCGGGCCGTGGATCCGGCCGTGGTGGGCCGGCGACTGGCGGCCAGGCGGGTGGCCGCCAGCCCGGTGCCCGTCGACTACGTCGGCCTCGACGGCCAGCGCCTGCCCCTGGACGACGCCAGCGTCGACCACGTGCTCGTCACCTGGACGCTGTGCACCATCCCCGACCCGGCCGCCGCCCTGGCCGAGATCCGCCGGGTACTCCGCCCGGGCGGGGCGCTGCACTTCCTCGAGCACGGCCGGTCGTCCGACCAGAACGTGGCCCGCTGGCAGGACCGGCTCACGCCCCTCCAGCGCAGGATCGCCGGCGGCTGCCACCTCAACCGCCCCGTCGAGCGGCTGATCACCGACTCGGGGCTCCGGGTTTCGGAGCTGGACCACTACTACCTGAGCGGCCCGAAGACGGTCGGCTGCATGTACGAGGGGATCGCCGTCAGGGAGGCCTGAATGTCGGGGTTTGCCCTTCCGCGGTGAATGTGACGATTCTGCGTCGACCGGCCGCCGGCGCGAGGGGACCGGTGGTTGGGCAGGGAATCCATGGAAGCCTACCCCGGTCCCGCCCCGTCGTCTCGCCAAGGAGCAGCCGAGCTGTGGTTTCGGATCTGCTGTGGCTCCTCGCCTTGCTGGGCGCCCTGTTCTGGGTCGTGCTCCCCGCCACCGTGTTGGTGCTGGCCGCCTTCTACAAGGGGAAGGACCCCGCCGAGGCCGCCGCCCAGGAGGACGCAGCCCCGCCTGGTTGACCCCCCGTGGCCCTCGCCCGGTGGCGGCGTTCCTGGCCAACGAACGTCCGTTGGTGAGGTACGCCGCATCGCCTCCGCAGACCGCTTCAGCGCACGGAGGCGAGGGCCATGCGGCGCCAGCGGCTCCAGTCGCAGTCGGTCCCCGGCACCGGCACGGTGGGGACCGGCGCCGGCGCCTGGCCCACGGACGGCCGCCTCGGCAGGGTGGTGCCGGTGGTCGGTGCGGGTCCGGCGGGCGCGGCGACGGCCGCCTGGACGCGGGGTCCGGACTGGGCCCGGGCGAGATCGGCGGGCAACGGCCACGGGTTGGCGGTGCAGCCCTGGAGGCCCATCGACTGCTGCTGCATGACGGCGGCGGGGGCGCCGGCGGTCCCGCAGGTCTGGTGGCCCAGGCCGAGCCAGTGGCCGGTCTCGTGGTTGACCACCATGTGGCGGTAGTCCCGCAGCGACGCGCCCACCTCGTTCCAGGCCGGCGTCGCCCCCCGCCAACGGTCCTCGTTGATCACCACGTTGCGGCCCGACCGGCAGCTCCACACCCGGTCACACGCCCCGC
>JBOGFE010000505.1:0-1973 GCA_050741935.1 Acidimicrobiia bacterium
CGTGATCGCCGTCGCCTACCAGCTGCGGATCTCCGACGTGAAGACCGGGACAGCCCGCAGGACGATCGACATCGACAGCCCGGTCGTCGCCCGGCTGTCCGCCTGGCGGAAGCGCCAGGCGGAAGAACGCCTCCTCATCGGGCCTGCGTACGACGACCACGGCCTGGTGTTCGCCCGCCCCGACGGTCGTCCGCTCCATCCGGAGTTCTTCAGCCGGACGTTCGACCGGGTGGTGGCCCGCTCGGACCTGCCGCCCATCCGGACGCACGACCTCAGGCATACCCACGCCAGTTTGCTGCTCCAAGCCGGTGTGCCGGTCAAGGTCGTCAGCGAGCGACTCGGCCACGCCAGCCCGGGGTTCACGCTGAACGTCTACCAGCACGTCATCCCGGGCATGCAGGCCGAGGCGGCCGCCACCTTCTCCCGGCTGCTGGCGCCTCCCGGCTGAAACCCCCCTCAACCGAGGGCGAGCCGCTCGATCCTCCGCCGCTGGACGGCGAAGACGAAGGGCCCGGGTTCGGCGCAGGCGGCGGTGATGGCCTCCAGGTTGTCCAGGAAGCATGCCGCCATGGCGTCGCCGCTCAGGTTGCCGCCCGTGAGGCAGAAGCAACGGACCGCGTGTGCGACCAGCGCCGCCTTCTCGGCCGGCTGGTAGCGGATACGAGTGTCCTTCATGAGCACCGCCTCGCCCCGAGCGCCGGCATCGCCGAGCCACCAGTGGTCGGGGATTCTCTCATCGGCCGGAACCCCATAGCGCTCGGAGAGGGTCACGAGCCGGAGCCCGGCCGCCCGAAGCAGCGACGGCACCCGGACCCGGCCGAGGCTGCGATCGAGGAAGAGGTCAGGCAGCCCGTCGGGATGCGACACGCAGGACGTCCTCGAGCTCGGCTACGGGGACACCGAACTCCTCGGCCACCGTCCCGAGGTCGTCCCCCGCCCAGAAGCGCTCCAGGACATCCGCCAGCCGGGCACCACCCCGAGCGAAGATCGGCTGGCCGAACGACCGATCGGGATCGGCGACCACCTCGGCCCGCCCGTAGGCGGGAAGGCGCACGAGACGGGCGTAGCCGTCGTCGGGGTCGTACTCGATCCTGCGCAGGTACTGGTCGACCACGTCGATGAAGACACGCTGGCCCCGGCGAGCCGCCACGAGGTCCCGGGCGGGTGCACCGTCATGCTCGCCGGCTCGGTCGGCGTAGTCGAAGAGGATTTCGGCCCCGTCCGTGTAGAGAACCCGTGACGCCAGCGCATGTTCCCCGCCGATGGTCTGGGTGAGAACCACCAAGGCCGGGCTGATCCGCTGCAGGGGCACGCCCGCCCGGCGGATCGCCGCCAGCACCAAACCCTCGGCCAGGCCGACGAACGGGATGCTCGGCTGACCGGATCCGGCCGCCGGGAGCGACGTCACGACCGATCCCAGACCACGCCGGGCCCAGCGGGCGAAGGTCGCCACCGGGACATCCACGGCCCGGGCCGCGTCAGCTGCGGTGTACAGCGGAATCGAGAACCGGATGTCACCTTCCTTGGGGTGCCGAGAAGATTGGCGGGAGCCAGTCACGGAGGCATTGTCCCTCAGCGGGCGGCGGGCGAGCGAGCACCATCACGCAATGGCGTCCGTGCCGTCTCATCCCTGGTCATCCCGAACGGTACTGACTGGTCCGGTAGAAGAACCGGTAGAAGTCTTGCGTTCAGAGGTGTCGCTCAGAACCCATTTATGGCCTCTGACCTGCACCTTGTCCAGCGCGCTCGGAGGGACTCGAACCCCCAACCGTCTGATCCGTAGCGAGGCGACCACAGTCGCTGTGCGTCCATCACCGTCCGCAGCAGCCGGAGCAGGAGTCACACTGGACCCTGGGGTTCAGGTACGGCCGGCCCGGTTGCTGTCGACGTTGCTGTATCCAGCCCCGAAGTTCTGCCAACGCGCGGGACCTTTGGGTTATGAGCCCGCGAGGAGTCAACCGGGATAGCCCTCC
>JBOGFE010000506.1:0-12354 GCA_050741935.1 Acidimicrobiia bacterium
GCCCAGGCCCGCAGGTCGGACGGCCGGCGCTCCGGGTCGGCGTCGAAGGCGGCGGTGATCAGTGCTGCCAGCTCGGGTGGCGCCTCGGGCGCCAGCCCGTCCAGCGGCTGGGCGGACCCGCGCCGGACGGCGTCGATCATCGAGAGCACGTTGGAGCCGTGGTAGGGCAACCGGCCGGAGAGCAGCTGGTACCCGCAGACACCCAGCGCATAGGTGTCGGCGGCCCGGGCGGGCGAGGCGTCGGCGATGATCTCGGGTGCCGTGTAAGGCACCGTCCCGAGGACCGAGCGAGAGTTGGTGAGCCGGGAGCTGTCCATCATCGGGAAGGCGAGGCCGAAGTCGGCGAGGTACGGCTCGCCCTCGCTGGAGAGCAGGATGTTCGACGGCTTGACGTCGCGGTGCAGGAAGCCCCGGGCGTGGGTGGCGGCCAGAGCCTCGGCCACGGCCGCCAGCACGTGGGCCACCTGGCCCGGCGTGAGGCGCCCGTCGCGCTCGAGCACGTTGGCCACGGTGCCGCCGGCGAAGAAGGGCATGACGACGTAGGTGGCCGGCTCGTCGACACCGACGTCGAGGACTGTGGCGATGTGGGGGTGTTGGAGCTCGCCCAGGACGCCCGCTTCCCGTTCCAGGCGGGCGGTGAGGGAGGTGTCGAGGGTGGGCAGTGTCTTCACCGCCACCAGGCGGCCCAGCGATGGCTGGCGGGCCAGGTAGACGACGCCCATCCCCCCTCGGCCGCGCTCGGCCACGACCTCGTTCCCGCCGATGGCGGCGGGCAGAGGGGCGGCCCGGCGGACTCCCGTGCCCTCCAGTGAGCCCGTTCCGGGGACCGACATCAGATTGGTGGCCCGCGCCGCACCCAGAGCCACGGCCGCCTTGGGGTCCCCCCAGGTGTCCGGGGTGCGGCCCAGCCGCTCACCGACGAGGCGGGTCACCAGCGGAATACGGCTCGAACCGCCGACCAGGCTCACCGCCGCCAGGTCGCCGAGTCCCAGACCGGCCCGGGCAACTGTGGCCTCCAGCTCGGCCACCGTGGTCTCGACGTCGGCGCGGATGAGGCCCTCGAACTCCTCCCGGGTGACAAGCAGCTCGGCGTCGACCGGCGCGCCCAGGTACAGCGTGAAGTCGGCGTTGCTGGACAGCGCCTCCTTCGCCTTGCGCACGGCGGTGCGGAAATCGTGGCCCGCCTTGCGCCACTGACGCTCGGAATTGAAGCGCAGTGCCTCCCACGCCTCGGGCTGGCGTTCACCGAGCCGGGCGCCGAGGTGCTGGAAGAGCCGCTCGTCGAAGACCTCGCCCCCCAGGCGCTCGTCACCACCGGGCGGGCCCACCACCTCGAAGGCGTCGTAGCGGCGGCGCAGGACGGCGGTGTCGAATGTGCCCCCACCCAGGTCGTAGACGGCGACGTGGTCGCCCTCGGCCACCCGCTCGTCGGCGAAGTGGACGGCAGCGGCGACCGGCTCGGCGATCAGCAGGGGCCGGCCCAGACCGGCTAGCTCGGCCGCCCGGGACAGAGCGGCCAGGCGCACCGACCCCCACCGGGCCGGGTGGGTCAGGCGCACCTCCCGGGGGCGGACGCCGCCCTGGAGGCGGATGGCCTCGGCGGCGATGGCACCCAGCACGGCGGCGACGGCCTCCACCGGCTCGACCGGGCGGGACCCGAGCAGCATGATCTCGTCGCCGATGCGTCGCTTCGGCGTGCGCTCGGCCCGCTCGGGGGCGATGGCCAGCTGCTGCTCGGCGGCGTGGCCCACGATGAGCCCGCCGGATTCCGATGCCAGCACCACGGACGCCATGCGGGGCGATCCGTCGATGTCCACCACCTCGACCCGGCTGCCCGAGGCCATGGCCGCGGTCGTGTAGGTCGTGCCGAAATCGATCGCGAGAACCCAGTCCTGACCCACGGAGCGCCCCTCTTTCGGATCAAATTACGACCCAAGGGGCTGGCGCCGTGGCCGCCGTCTACAGGGTCTATGCGAGTCGGAGTGTAACCCCTACGAAAAGAGCCCAAACTCGATAATCACATACAAATGGGACCGCGCAATTTGCAACCTATTGTTGGCTATCACACCAATTGGCCGTCTTTGTCCCAGGTATATGATGCCTTTCATTGCATGGCCCAATTGAGGCCTGAAAGGGAGGGGCGCCCATGAGCGAAGAGGTGTTCGACACCAACGGGGACGGGGTCGGCGACGCCGTCGGCTACGACACCGACGGGAACAACTACGCCGAGACCGTTGGCTTCGACATGAATCAGGACGGTTATCTCGACGCCTACATGATGGACAGCGAGCAGGACGGCGTCTACGAGTCGACGGTCTACGACCAGAACCAGGACGGTGTGATCGAAGCCTTCGTCTTGGATACCAATCGGGACGGCATCCACGATGCCTACATGGTCGATGCCAACCAGAACGGCTACATGGAACAGGTCTTCACCGACACGAACGCCGACGGGTTCCTCGAGACCCAGTTCTCGGACCGCAACGAGAATGGCCTCGACGACAATGTCGACGCCGCCATCTACGGGGCGACGGTCGGAGGCACGACCTCTTCCGGCTTCGGCGGCCTCGGCCAGGAAGTCCTCGACAACACCACGGTCGGAGGCCGATGGGAGGCCGACGGGATCAGCCGGCTGGGTGAGGTGCTGGCGGAACGGACCGGCCGGGCCTACATACCCGACGACTCCGACCGCGACGGCTGGGTCGGCAGCGGGGATCCCGACCCGTTCACCCCTGATAGTGACAGGGACGGGACCGAGGACAGCCGGGACCCCGACCCCGACGACCGCAACATCAGGTGAGTATCGACTCGATGTGACGGTCCCACCCCGTCTCCCGCCCAAGGGTCGCGAAGCTCGTCCGGGTGCGTGACAGGCGGTGAAGCCTCCCTACTTTTGACCGACCGGCCGGGTCGTCCGGCCGGTTGGTCAACAGACAACGGGAGGGGCGACAGGGCAGATCATGAAGCGGGCCGGGATCGGTCCGGCAGGCCACCCTTTGCCCCGCTTCGTCCCCCGCCTTCAGCGATCCATCAGCTACGGGTGCCACAGTCGGAGCGGTGCGCATCCTGGTCGTGGAGGACGAAGAGCATCTGGCCCGGTCCATCCGGCGGGGGCTGGAAGCGGAGGGCTTCGCCGTCGACGTGGCCCTCGACGGCGATGACGGGTTCTGGCGGGGCCGGGAGACGGCCTACGACGCCATCGTCCTGGACATCCTCCTCCCCAAGCGGAACGGGTACCGGGTGTGCGCCGACCTGCGGGCCGCCGGGGTGTGGACGCCCATCCTGATGCTCACCGCCAAGGACGGCGAGCTCGACGAGGCCGAGGCACTGGACACCGGCGCCGACGACTACCTGTCCAAGCCGTTCTCCTACGTGGTGCTGGTCGCCCGGCTCCGGGCCCTGCTGCGCCGCGGGGGCCGGGAGCGGCCCGCCGTGCTCGCCTGTGGCGACCTCCGCCTCGACCCCGCCTCCCACCAGGCCTGGAGGGGCGAGACCCCGATCGATCTCACCCCCAGGCAGTTCTCCCTCCTGGAGTTCCTCATGCGCCACCCGGGGGACGTCATGCCCAAGTCCGAGATCCTCGAGCACGTGTGGGACTTCGCCTTCGACGGGGATCTCAACGTGGTCGAGGTCTACGTCCGCCACCTCCGCAAGCGGATCGACGAACCCTTCGGGCGCAAGGCCATCCAGACCGTCCGGTTGGTGGGCTACCGGCTCGACCCCGCCGGGGGATGACGACATGGGCGTGAGACGGGCGGCGGCCTCCGTCCGGGGCCGGACCACCCTGGGGGCGACCCTCATCGTGGGACTGGCGCTGCTGGTGGGAGGCATCGGCCTGGTCATCGTCCTGCAGCGTTCGCTCATCGCCGACCTCGACGAGATCGTCGAGATCCGCGCCTTCGACGTCGCCGCCCTCATCGCCCAGGGCGACCTCCCCCCGGTACTGGCCACCTTCGGCGACGAGCCCTCCTTCGTCCAGGTCCTCGACGGCCGCGGCCGGGTGGTGGCGTCGACGGCCAGCGTCACGGGAAGGCCGCCGCTGACGACCTTCGAGCCGAGAGGCGCTCACGGTTCGTCGAGAACGCTCGAGGGGCTGGAGCCCTACCGCAGCGGCCTCCGCGTGCGGGGCCTCCGGGCGCCGTCCGCCGGAGGCGACCTGGTCGTCTACGCCGGCGTGGCCCTTCTCCCCATCGAGGAGAGCACGGCGAAGGTGCGCGGCCTCCTGGCCGGGGGCCTGCCCCCGCTGGTGCTGCTGGTCGCCCTCACCACCTGGGTGGCCACGGGCCGGGCCCTGCGCCCGGTGGAGGCGATCCGGGCCGAGGTCGCCGAGATGTCCGAGCGGGATCTCCACCGGCGGGTTCCGGTGCCCGGCGCCCGGGACGAGGTGGGCCGCCTGGCCCGGACGATGAACGGCCTCCTCGACCGACTGGAGAAGGCCGTCGCCACCCAGCGCCGCTTCGTGGCTGACGCCTCCCACGAGCTCCAGAGCCCGCTGGCCTCGGCCCGGACGGACCTGGAGGTGGCGCTCGCCCACCCCGAGGTCACCGATTGGCAGGCCACCGGGGCCGATCTGCTGGAGGAGAACCGGCGGATGGAGCGCCTCGTCCAGGATCTGCTCTATCTGGCCCGGACCGACGAGGCCGCCCACCGGGCGCCACCCACGCCGGTCGACCTGGACGACGTCGTCCTGGCCGAAGCCACCCGTCTGCGGGGATACGGCCGCATCCGGGTCGACACCTCGCGGGTCGCCCCGGCCGCCGTCCTCGGCCGGCGGGAGGAGCTCACCCGGGCGGTGCGCAACCTCCTCGACAACGCCGAGCGCTACGCCTGCTCCGTGGTGAGCGTCGAGCTCTTCGAGGAGGAGGCGAAGGAGACGGTGACCCTGGTGATCGCCGACGACGGTCCGGGCATCCCGCCCGAGCACCGGGAGCCCGTATTCTCCCGCTTCACCCGGCTCGACGAGGCCCGGAACCGTGACGGGGGCGGCGCCGGTCTCGGCCTGGCCATCGTCCGGGAGATCGTCACCGGTCACGGCGGGACTGTCGTCGTCGACGACCGCCCCGGTGGCGCCCGCATGGTGGTGCAGCTCCCCGCCCGCCCGTAGCGCCTCATTCCCGGACGAAAGCCACCAGGACCAAGGGCGGGTGTTCGACGCCACCGGCGTCGAACCCTCCTTGCCCCCGACAGCGAGGCGTCAGGAGCCCGGCCGTACGGTGTCCCCGACACCTGCCACCGGGCGCCCCTCCAGCCGGCGCCGACGCCAACGACAGGGGCTCCGTCATGCCGCAGTGGTCCCCGACCATCAGTGTCACGCGCCGCGCCGGCGGCCAGGTCACCCGACGCCGGCGCACCTCTCGGAGGCTGTGGGCCTCCCTTGTGCTGGTCCTCGCCGCGGCGGCGGCCGCATCCGTCGATCCGGCCCGGGCGGTGCCTCCCGACGGCGACGCCACCCCGGTGATCGAGACCGAACCCGTGCTCTCGCCGGGCGACGCCGCCGACGACGTGGCCATCTGGCTCAACCCCGACGACCCCGCCGCCTCGGTGATCATCGGCACCGACAAGCAGGCCGCGCTCGAGGTCTACGACCTCTCGGGGCAGCGGTTGCAGCGGATCACCACCGACGGCGCCCCGAACAACGTGGACCTGCGCCGGGCCGTGCCCCTCGCCGGCCGCACCGCCGACGTGGTGGCCACCGCCGGCGGAGGGTTCCTGCGCTTCTACACCCTCGATCCGATCACCCGGCAGCTGACCAACGCCTCCGCCCGGGTCATCCAGCCCGACATCAACGCCGGAGGCATCTGCCTCTACCAGAGCCCTTCCTCGGGTGTGACGCACGCCTTCGTCACCGCCCCGGACGGGAGAGTGGAGCAGTGGGAGCTCTCCGACTCCGCCGGAAACATCGACGCCCGCCTCGTGCGGGGCCCCTGGGACGTGGGGACCACCGTGGAGGGTTGCGTCGCTGACGACGAGCTGGGCCTGCTGTATGTGAGCGAGCAGCACCACGCCATCTGGAAGTACGGCGCCGAGCCCACCGAGCCCACCACTCCCCTCGCCACCGTCGACCACGCCGCCCCGGCGGGCCACTTCACCGCCGACGTCGAGGGGCTGGCCCTCGTTCGCTTCGGAGCCGGAGCGGGGTACCTCCTCGCCTCCTCCCAGGGCAGCGACTCCTACATGGTCTACCGGCGGGACGGGGACAACGCCTTCGTGCGCAGCCTCCGGGTGGTCGATGGCGCCGCGGCCGACGGGTGCTCGAAGACGGACGGGATCGAAGCGCTGGCCGCCAACCTGGGCCCGTCCTTCCCCCACGGGGTCTTCATCTGCCAGGACTTCAAGAACACCGCGCCGGGAAGCGCCGGCAACCAGACCTTCAAGCTCGTCCCCCTCGAGCAGGTCGTCGGCACCGACGAGGTGCCGTCCCCTCCGACGTCGTCGACGACGGTGGTGCCGGTGACTCCGCCGGTCGTCGACACTCCGGCTTCCCCGGCGCCTTCCGCCGCGCCCGCCGTCCCGGCCCCTTCCACCTCGGGCTACTGGATGGTGGGCGCGGGCGGGAAGGTCTTCGCCTTCGGGTCCGCCCCCGACTTGGGGGACGCCACCCCGGCGCCGGGCGTCGACGCCATCGACCTCGAAGCCCACCCCTCGGGCGACGGCTACTGGGTCCTCGACCTGGGCGGCACCGTCACCGCCTTCGGCGCCGCCCCCCACCTCGGCAACGCCACCACCCTCGGGCCCCACGAGACAGCCACCAGCCTTTCCGCCACCCCGAGCGGCGCCGGCTACTGGATCTTCACCGACCGGGGCCGCGTCCTGCCCTTCGGCGACGCCCACCTCCACGGCGACCTCACCGCCGTCGCCCTCAACGGCCCGGTCCTCGACTCCGTCCCCACCCCCACCGGAGCGGGTTACTACATGGTCGCCGCCGACGGCGGCATCTTCACCTTCGGTGACGCCACCTTCCACGGCTCCCTCGGCGGCGTCCACCTCAACGGTCCCGTCCAATCCCTCGTCCCCGACCCCGACGGCACGGGCTACTGGCTCGTGGCCTCCGACGGCGGCGTCTTCGCCTTCGACGCCCCCTTCAGGGGCTCGCTGGGCGACGTCCATCTCAACCGCCCCATCACCGGCATGGTCGCCCACGGCACCGGCTACCTCATGGTCGGAGAGGACGGCGGCATCTTCAACTTCTCCGACCAACCCTTCCACGGCTCCCTCGGCGACCACCCACCCCGACGCCCCATCGTCGCCATCGCCGCGCGCTGATCCCGGTCAGGTGATCGCGATCGAGGTGGCATCGCCAAGCGAATCGCGATCACCGCAGATTCGTCCGGTCTGGGAGTTGATGGTCACGCGACACTTCGATGATGGCCCTGATGGTGGCGTGTGCCCTGCTGGTCCTGGCCGGCGTCGCCGCCGTCGTCCGGTGGAGCCATCTGCCGTTCCAGGCCCTCAGCCAGTCGGCACCGGCCACGGCCGGGCAGCGCTACCTGTGGAACGTCACGGTGGCGGTGACCGCCGGTCTCGCCGCCGGCGTGCTGGTGGCCGGCGCCGGTGGACGCCTGGCCATGCGGGTGCTGGCCGTCACCGCCGGCGACGGAGCCCAGGGGAAGATCACCGAAGCCAGTGAGGTCGTCGGTCGCATCACCGTGGACGGGACGATCGGATTCCTCATGTTCACGGGATTGTTCTTCGGGCTGGCCAGCGGCGTCCTCTACGCGCTCCTCCGGCGCTGGCTCCCGCCGGGCCGGCTCGGTGGCCTGGCCTTCGGCGCCCTGCTCCTGGTCGTCGCCGGCACGCGCCTCGAACCGCTGCGGGCGGACAACCCCGACTTCGACCTCGTGGGCCCCTCGTGGCTGGCCCTCACCCTCTTCGCCGCCCTCGCCCTCATCCACGGCCTCGTCCTCGCCGCGGTGGCCGCCCGGGTCAGCCGGACCCTGCCCCTGTTCTCCATCCGGTCCCGGCGGGGGCTCGGCTACGCCCCCCTCCTCGCGCTCCTGCCGATCTTCCCGGTTTACCTCGTCATGGCCGTCGCCGGCGTGCTGACCGTCGCCGTCAGCCGGATGGGCCCCGGACCCCGCACCGGGATCGGGGTTCCGGCCGGAGGCTCAGGGGAACCAGGCCTGGACCGCGCCACCCTCATCGCCGGTCGCGCCGTCCTCATCGGAATCGTCCTCGTCGCCCTGCCCGGGTTCGTCTCGACGGTCGCCGACATCGCCGGTCGCGGCCCCTGAGCCGGTCGCCCCCACTCCAGGCCAGAACATCTACCACCCTGTAGATGTTTCGGGGGGACCGGGTTCATACCATCACTGAGGAGGTCGAGTTCGTCGTGGAGATCAGGGGGAGAGCGATCCATGAACGTCGTCATTCGCTTCCTCGCCAGTGCGGCGCTGCTCGCAGCCGCCGCGCTGGTGGGCGTGACGCCATCGCAAGGCCTGCCTGACACCACCTTCGGATCAGCTTCCGAGGACTGGTCCGAGTACCCGCCGCGGCCGGCGGTGGATTGCGAGGAGACGATCAAGCCTCCGCCACCGCGCTGTGACGACTTCGACTGTGACGATCCGCTGTTCAAGCAGTACCCGCCGAAGGGAACGTGGATCACCGGACACTGCTCCGAGCTGACGATTCCCTTCAACATCTACGACAGCGAGACCATGGTGATGTTCGGCTCAGCCGACCTCGCTGCACTCCGCTCGATCACGGAGGGGACCGGCTATCTCCCGGTGGCGACGGATACCGGCCGGGGCATCGCGGTGTTGTTCACCGCCTTCTACCGGGACAGCAACGCGCTGCCGTACTTCGAGACGGGCCTCGTGTTCTCGGTCAACGAAGGTCCGAGCACCGTCGCCACGGACAACCCCTACGCCTACGTCTCGGAGTTCCTGCGGCCGCAGAACGAGCTGTTCTGGGTCAAGCTCCTCCTCAGCCACGACATGCCGATCGAGTACGGACGCGAGCTCCTGGGCTACGACAAGAACCCGGTGCCCCAGAACATGGTCGTCACCACGGACGTCACCGTGTCATCCGTCGAGCAGTCGTTCACGGTCAAGAACCCGGAGTTCGAACCGATCATGTCCGGACACGCCGTGGTCAACCGCGATCCGGTCGCCCGGGCGGAAGCCCTGCGGCTGCTGGCAGCCGCCCCCGACGGCGGCGAGTCCGTGGCCAAGGCCCTGACCGACGGCGGCCTGGTCCGGCTCAACACGGTGAGCCGTGACGTCCTGCAGCGCACCGACAAGGTCATCAAGAGCCACGTCGTCCTGCGGGCCAAGTCGATCGACCTCGGGCTCTGGGACGAGGCCTCGGCCCTGGCCGTGAACCCCGGCTCCGACTACGGCGCCGCCGTCGCCGGGATCGACTACCGGCCCGTGGCCAACGTCTACCTGCCCTTCCGGCTCATCATCGACAACGGCCACCTGCCGTAGCAAGACCGGGTCCGCCACCCGGAATTCCCCGCCGACCGGATCTCGACAAGAATCCGGAGGCGCTGGGTGTCGGGGAGGCGGCCTTGACCACGGGATTCCCCACGGCCTATGTGGGCCGGGGGACGGAGCTCGAGATCCTCGGCCGGCTCCTCGGCGAGGCGGTGACGGGCACGACCCACTTCGTCGTGATCGAGGGCGAGGCGGGGATGGGCAAGAGCCGCCTCCTGGCGGAACTCGTGGGTCTCCCCGCCGCCACCGGGTTCTCGCTCCACCGGGCTCAGGCCGAGGAGCTCCAACCCCGCCCGTTCGGCCTGCTGGCCGACGCCCTGGCCATCGACGCCGCCGCGGCCGACCCGGTCCGGCTCGCCGTCGCCGAACTGCTCGGCGCCGGCACCGACGCTGCCGGGGAGGCGATGGACCGCCGCTACCGGGTCATCGAGGGCATCATCAACCTGATCGAGCGTCACGCCATCGCCCGCCCCCTGCTGCTCGTCCTCGACGACGTCCACTGGGCCGACCCCAGCTCGACCCAGGCCCTGCAGGTGCTCTGCCGCCGCCTGGACTACACGCCGGTCGTGGTGATCGTGGCCTGCCGCCCTCTGCCCCGCCCGCCCGAGCTGGCCCGGCTGGTCGACACCGTCGCCGAGGTCGGGGGTCTTCGCCTCTCCCTCGATCCTCTCGGGGATCAAGCAGTGACCGAGCTGGCGACGGCGAGGTTGCAAGCGGACCCCGGCCCGGTTCTGCGACGTCGGCTGGACGGGGCCGCCGGCAATCCACTCTTCGTCCTCGAGCTGCTCGACGCCCTCTCCGAAGAGGGGAGCATCAAGGTCGAAGCCGACATCGCCGAGGCCCATGACGAGGTCGGGCCGCCTCCCTCGCTGCGCCTGACCATCCTCCGCCGTCTCGCTTTCCTCAGCCCGGCTGCGCTCGACCTCTTGCGCACGGCCTCCTTGTTCGGCGGTTCCTTCTCGGCTGCGCAGCTGTCGCTCGTCACCGGCAAGCCCCTCCTCGACGTCCTGTCCGGCCTGGAGGAGCCCACGGCCGCCGGGTTCATCACCGCCGCCGGCGAGACGTTCGCCTTCCGCCACGACGTCGTACGGGAGGCGCTCTATCTCGACCTCCCGCCGGCGGTGCGAAAGGGCCTGCACCTCCATGTGGGGAGGGCACTGGCGGCGGCGGCCGCCCCATCGGCCGATGCCGCCAACCACCTGGCCCTCGGCGCCGAGTTCGGCGATCGGGAGGCGGTGGCCTGGTTGCGCCGGGCGGCCCGGGAGCTCACCTCCCGGGCGCCGGCGATGGCGGTGCAGTTGTTGGAGCGGGCGGCGTCCCTGCTGCCTCCGGCCGATCCGGAGCGGGCATCGCTCCTCCGCCAGGAGATCCGCACGCTCATGCTGGTCGGCAGGGCGCGCGACGCGGAGGCCCTCGCCGAGCACGCCTCGATGCAGACCACGGATCCTGGGGACGCCCTGCAGCTCTCCGTCGCCCAGGTTCAACTTCTGATCCTGCAGTCACGCAACCAGGAGGCGGCGCAGCTGGCCGAGCGGATCCTCGCCACCCCGTCCCTCCCCGACGAGGCCCGGGCTGAACTGGCGGCAACCTCGGCCGTCGCCCGGGTCGTCATGGGTGACGTTGACAAAACGTTGACCGTGCTGGACGAGCTCGATCCCTTCATCGACGCCAACCCGATCTCGCTGCCGGCCGCATGGAGCACCATCACCCGGGGATATGTCGCCTGGGCCCGCGGGTTCCTGGAGCAAGGGGTCGAGCTCGTCGAAGCAGGAGTGGCGGCCTCCGCCTACTCACCCCATCGAGTGGCACAGGCGCTGCTCTACCTGGGCGCCTTCCAACTGCGGGTGGAGCGCTTCGATGAGGCGAAAGCCACCCTGGATCGAGCGCGTCAGCAGCTGGAGCATCTCGGCTACGTCTCGCTGTTGCAGGAGTACCACTGGTACCTGGCGCTCCTCCACTTCCTGGCCGGTCGCTGGGACGACGCCCTGGCGGAGACGACCACCTCCCGGCAGCTCACGGAGGAGACCGGGGCGAGCGGGGTGCGGTCGGCGGTTGGGGGGGACCCCACGCCCCTCATCCACCTCCACCGCGGCGATGTGCCCGCCGCCTGCGACGGTCTCGACCGCATCGAAACCGACCCCGGCCTCCAGGAGTCGGCCGCGGCCCGGGCATCGTGGATCGACCCGACGCGCGCCCTGATCCAGGAGGCGAGGGGCGACCCGGAAGCGGCGCTCAGCACCCTCGAGGCGTGGCGCGACAGCGTCCTCGGGATGACGTTCCTGCCCGACTACCGGGGTTGCTGCCGGACCCTGGTGCGGATCAGTCGGGCCCAGGGCAGGGAGGAATGGCTGGAACGGATCGTCGAGGAGGCCGACGAGGCGGCCCGCCGGGCCGGGCCGGTGCCGTCGGTGCAGGGCACCGCCCTGCTGCTTCGGGGGATGGTCGACAACGATCCCGAGGCGCTGCTGGCCGCGGTCGACGCCTTCCGGGCCAGCCCCCGGCTCTTCGACCGAGCCGAGGCCTGCGCCGAAGCCGGTGTCAGCCTCCTGTCACGGGCAAGCGATGCCGAAGGCCGGGCGCTGCTGGCCGAGGCCTTCGACCTCTACGGCGAGATGGGCGCCCAACGGGCCGAGGCCGCCCTGGCCGCGGAACTGAGGAGCTTCGGGATCCATCGAGGAGCTCGCGGGCGCCGCCAGCGGCCGGTCTCCGGCTGGCAGGCCCTCACCGCCACCGAGAGCAGGATCGTCGCCCTCGTCGCCGAGGGCCTCACCAACGGCGAGATCGGCGACCGCCTCTACATCTCCCGGGGCACCGTCGCCACCCATCTGCGCAGCGTGTTCCGCAAGCTCGACGTCTCCTCCCGGGCGGAGCTGGCCGCCGGCGCCGCCCGACACCTCACCTGAGCCGGTCAGGTGATCGCGAT
>JBOGFE010000507.1:0-3173 GCA_050741935.1 Acidimicrobiia bacterium
GGTCGGGCCCGTCGCCGGCTGGACGACGGCGACGGGTGCCGGCGCCGGTGCTCCGTCTGCGGGGCCGAAGCCACTGGCCGGAGCCGGGCTGAACCCGTAGCCGGGCGACACGAAGGGGTCGTCCGCCGGCAGGGGAGCGGCGAGGAGCGGCCCCTCCGCGAGGGCGAAGGCGGGGGCGGTCCCCGGGAGCGGCTCGGCCGGCCCGAACGGGTCCCCCAGCGGGCCGTCGAAGGGGTTGTCGTAGCGGGTGCCCTCGGTGGAGACCGACACGCCACCGACGTCGAAGCTGACGCCACCGGAGCCGGAGGCGATGGAGGCGGCGACGTCGGCCACCGTCACGGCGGTGCCGAAGTCGCAGGAGAAGGAGAGCAACTGCTCGACGAGGGGGTCCCGCACGGGTTGGATGGCACCGAGGACGGGCCCGAAGGCGGCGCGTCCCACCGGTGAGTCGGACAGCCGTACGGCCATGGGGCTGACCCGGACGACCGCGCCGTCCTGCTCCACCACCGGCGACTGCAGGGCGAGTCCTGTCGGCTCCAGCAACTGGTTGAGGGCCACGAACGGGTCCGTCCCCTCGCCCGTGGGTGCGGAGGGAAGCGGTGTTCCGCCGACGGTGATCCGCCCGACCGAGAACGCGCCCTCGGCCTGCGGGTCCTCGCCGGTGCGCTGGGTCGCCTCCCACCGGAGGCGTTCCATGACCACCTGGCCGTCGAGGAGGTCGAGACGCTCGAGGGTCACGAGGGCGGTGGCCACCCGGGCCTTGTTCTCCACCACGCCGGTGTGCGCTTCGGCCCGGGCCTGGGTGTAGCCGGCCAGCTCCATCAGCCCGAGGCGACCCTCGACGGTGGTGGCGTGGGACGTGGGATCGTCGGAGGCGGTGACCTCCTGCTGGGAGCCGGCGACCTGGACGGGGCTTCCCTCCGGCGAGGCGAAGGACGTCGCCCGCCGGCCGGCCTCGCTGTCCTTGTCCTCCGAACTGATCCGGATGGTGGAGGCGAAGGGGTTCTGACCGGGGCTCGGGGCACTGCCGCCCCCTCCACCGCCTCCGCCTCCGCCGCCGCCCCCGCCGCCCCCGCCGATCGGGTTGCGATCGCCGCAGTCGGCCGCCGGTGCGGGCGCCCCCTTGGGGGGCTCACCCTCGGGGGCGCGCACGGCGGTGGAGGAGGCGTCGGCGGCGGTGCCCTGGAAGCTGGCGTTGGCCCGTCCGAAGCTGACCGGGAGGGTCAGCCCTCCCGTACGGGGGACCACCTCGAAGATGCTGGCCCGGGCCCGGCCGCTGCCGGCCACGAAGTCCCCGTCGGCGCCGGCGCCGGCGGGCAGGAGGCTCAGGGCCAGACCTGCGAGCAGGCCCAGAGCCGTGAGGCGTCGCCGCCGCCAGGTGGTGAATGTCATCAAGGTCTCTGCCCCCAGCTCGTCGGGCAGCACGAACGTCGAATCTTCCGAAGCTACCGCGCCGGTGCAATTGGCGCGAAGCACCATCGTACCGACGCAAGTTACCGCGCAGAAAGTCCGCCTGACCCGGTCCCTTCCCCCGGCCGTACCCCCCGACGGGGGATGCCCGTCTGGGGGCCCCACCTTTAGCGTCTCGTAGATGCCGGACAAGCAGATTGCCATCGACCGGGCCTGGCGACGTCCCGAACCTGGCTCCCGCCCGATCATGCTGGCCATCGCCGGCGATTCGGCCTCGGGGAAGACCACGCTGACCAAGGGCCTCGTCGACGCCCTCGGACCCGAGCGCATCACCGCCATCTGCGTGGACGACTACCACCGCTACGACCGGGCGGAGCGCAAGGGACTGTCCTTCACCCCCCTGCACCCGTCCTGCAACTACATCGAGGTGATGGAGCAACATCTCCAGCTGCTGGCCCTCGGCCAGCCGATCCTCAAGCCCGTCTACAACCACCAGCAGGGCACGTTGGACCGTCCAGTCCTGGTGGAACCTCGCGAGTTCGTGATCGCGGAGGGCCTGCTGCCGCTGCACAGCCGGCTGGCCCGGGCGTGCTTCGACGTGACCGTGTATCTCGATCCTCCCGAGGCCATCCGCCGGGACTGGAAGGTCTTCCGGGACACCACCAAGCGGGGCTACACCCCCGAGCAGGTGATCTCGGAGCTGGCGATGCGGGAGCCGGAGTCGGCTGCCTTCATCCGCCCCCAGCGGGCCCACGCCGACATCGTGATCCGCTTCTCACCCATCGAGGAGCGGGGCGAGACGGCCGCCGATCCGCTCTCCGCGTACGTCCTGTTGCGACCGACCATCGGGCACCCGGATCTCTCCGGCGTGCTCACCGACGACACCAGGTCGGCGATGCACCTCAAGCTCATGCGGGACGAGGACAGCAAGCCGGTGGACGCGCTCCACCTCCATGCCTACGCCCCCCGGCCCATGACGACCCGGGTGGAAGAGGCGATCTGGCGGGAGCTGCCCACCGGCGAGCCGCTCCCCGGTGGGCTCGGGGTGCTCAACGGTGCGGACCGCAGCGACCCGCTGGCTCTGGTCCAGCTCCTGTTGCTGTTCCACCTCTTCTCGGCCCGGGGCGACCAGGCGGGCAAGCTCACCGAGCCGGTCCCGGCCCGGCAGTAGCCTCGAGGGGGATGGGTGCCCCCTCGGAAGCAGAGGTCCAGGCGCTGGCCCGCCGCATCGCCGAGGCCGGGGCCTCGGAGAAGTCGCGCATCTTCCGCGGGGCGTGGTGGAGCGAGCAGCTGCTCGACTGGGCCATGGCCCACCCCGGCTTCAAGACCCAGCTGTTCCGCTTCGTGGACGTGTTCCCGGCCTGCCGGGACGACGACGACGTCATGCGCCACCTGGAGGAGTACCTCGGGGGCGGTGAGACGCCGGCGCCCCTGCAGCTGGGGTTGGGGCTTGCCGGGTGGGTGCCCTTCGGCGCAGGGGTGTCGGCCGCCACCGCCCGGCGCAACATCACCCGCCTGGCCCGCCAGTTCATCGCCGGGGAGACGGCCACCAAGGCCCTGCCCCGGCTGCGGGCCCTGTGGGCGGCGGGGGAGGCCTCGACCGTCGACCTGCTGGGCGAGAAGACCATCACCTCGGCCGAGGCCGACCGCTACGCCGACCGGGTGGCCACCGTGCTCGAGACGCTGGCCACGGCCAGCGCCGCCTGGCCCCGGCAGCCCCGCCTGGAGACGGACCCCTGGGGCGACCTGCCCCGGGTCAACAT
>JBOGFE010000508.1:0-4319 GCA_050741935.1 Acidimicrobiia bacterium
GGCTGGTGCTGGTGTTCGTCATCTCCGGTCTGGCGTGGATGCCGCTGGCCCGCCTGGTGCGGGGCGTGGCCCTGTCCCTGCGGGAGCGGGAGTTCGTGGAGGCGGCCCGGGCCGTGGGTGCCTCCAACGCCCGCATCATCTTCCGGCACATCCTGCCCAACTGCCTGGGGCCGATCATCGTCAACGGCACGCTGGTGGTGGCCGGCGCCATCCTCACAGAGACCGCCCTGTCGTATCTGGGGTTCGGGATCCAGCCGCCCGACGTGTCACTCGGCAACCTGATCCAGACCGGGGTGCAGGCGGCCAGCACCCGCTGGTGGCTGTTCTACCCGCCGGGGCTGTTCCTCCTGTTGTTCTGCCTGGCCGTCAACTTCGTCGGCGACGGGCTGCGCGACGCCTTCGACCCCCAGCAGAGCCGGGTCCGGGCGTGAGGGCGCCACGGAGTGGCGCCGGGAGGTGGGGCTGGGGCCCCCACCGACGCCGCGATGAGCCGCCAGGCGAAGAGCCATGAGCACGGTGCTCGAGGTCACTGACCTCCACGTGTCGTTCAACACGCCCGACGGGGTGGTGCAGGCGGTGCGGGGCGTCTCCTTCTCGGTGGAGGAGGGGGAGGTGCTGGGCATCGTGGGGGAGTCGGGCTCGGGGAAGTCGGTGAGCGTGCTGGCGGCCATGGGCCTGCTGCCCCGCAGTGCCCGGATCACCGGCTCCATCCGCTACCGGGGCCAGGAGCTCATCGGCCTCACCGAGACCGAGCTGCGGGGCCTGCGGGGCGGCGAGATCGCCATGATCTTCCAGGACCCGATGACCTCGCTCAATCCCGTCCTCTCCGTCGGGTTCCAGATCGCCGAGGCGGTCGAGACCCACCGGCCGGGCACCAAGCGGGACGCGGCCATGGCCAAGGCGGCCGAGCTGCTCGACCTGGTCGGCATCCCCAACGCCACGGCCCGGGCCCGCCAGTACCCCCACGAGTACTCGGGGGGGATGCGCCAGCGGGCCATGATCGCCATGGCCATCGCCAACGACCCCGACGTCCTCATCGCCGACGAGCCCACCACCGCCCTCGACGTCACCGTCCAGGCCCAGATCCTCGAGGTGCTCGAGACGGCCCAGGAGGCGACCCGCTCGGCCATGGTCCTCATCACCCACGACCTCGGCATGGTGGCGGGCGTGGCCGACCGGGTGAGCGTCATGTACGCCGGGCGGGTGGCGGAGACGGGCAGTGTCTTCGACGTGTTCGGCCAGCCCCGCCACCCCTACACCCTGGGCCTGCTCGGGTCGCTGCCCCGACTCGACGAGACCGGCGACGAGCAGCTGGTGCCCATCACCGGCAGCCCGCCGTCCCTGGTGCACCCGCCGCCGGGGTGCGCCTTCCACCCCCGGTGCCGCTTCGCCCAGGCCGTCTGCTCCCAGGACACTCCCGCCCTGCGCCCCATCGAGGGCACCGGGCAGCGCTCCGCCTGCCACTTCGCCGAGACGCTCGAGGGGGCGTCGGCTCGGTGAATCCGGTCGTCGAGGTGCGCCACCTGGTCAAGCACTTCCCCGTCCACGGCGGCGAGATCATCCGCCGGACGGTGGGCGAGGTCCACGCCGTGTGCGACGTGTCCTTCGACCTGTATCCCCGCAAGACCCTGGGCCTGGTGGGGGAGTCGGGCTCGGGCAAGTCCACCACCGGCCGCTGCCTGCTGCGCCTCCACGAGCCCACCGCCGGGGAGATCACCTACAAGGGCCGGGACGTCCTGGCCCTGTCGGGCGCCGAGCTGCGCAAGCTGCGCCGGGAGCTGCAGATCGTCTTCCAGGACCCCTATGCCTCCCTCGATCCCCGCATGACGGTGGGGGGCATCGTGGCCGAGCCCCTCAAGGTCCACCGCCTCGGGGGCGAGACCCGCGACCGCGTCCGGGAGCTCCTCGCCCTGGTCGGGCTCAACCCCGAGCACGCCAACCGCTACCCGCACGAGTTCTCCGGGGGCCAGCGCCAGCGGGTGGGGATCGCCCGGGCCCTGGCCCTCGAACCCGACGTCGTCGTCCTCGACGAGCCCGTCTCCGCTCTTGACGTGTCGATCCAGGCCGGGGTGGTGAACCTGCTCTCCGAGCTGCAGGACCGGCTCGGGCTGGCCTACCTGTTCATCGCCCACGACCTGTCCGTCATCCGCCACATCTCCGACCAGGTGGGGGTCATGTACCTTGGTCGGATCGTGGAGATCGGCTCCCGGGAGGACGTCTTCACCCGCCCCTCCCACCCCTACACCCAGGCCCTGATGTCGGCCGTACCCGTCCCCGACCCGGTCCGGGAGCGGGCCCGGCGACGTATCGTCCTCACCGGTGACGTCCCCAGCCCCATCGACCCTCCCACTGGCTGCCGGTTCCGCACCCGGTGCTGGAAGGCGGCCGACGTCTGCGCCACCGACGTGCCCGAGCTGATCGACCGGGGCCAGGGCCATCCCGTCGCCTGCCACTTCGCCGAGGAACTGAGCCTCCTGCCGACATGACCGACGACTACTCCGACCGGTACCAGCCCGGCGAGCCCAGGGCCGACTGGCGCAAGCCCCCGGATCCCCCACCGCCTCCTCCGCTGCTCAGCCGGTTCCCGTGGATTGGGGTGCTCCTGGCCGCGGTGCTGGGCCTCGGCGCGGTGGTGGCGTTCGTCCTCGCCATCCGGGGCGGCGGGGACGACAACAAGGGCGCCGCTCCCGCCGGGGGTGTGCTCCGGGTCGGGGTCGTCGGCCTCTCCAGCCTCGACCCCCTCGACGCCCGGGAACCCGTCGACGTGATGGTGGCCGACCAGATCTTCGACACGCTGGTCGCCTACGACCGGGAGACGCTCGAGCTCCGCCCGGGTCTCGCCGCCACCTGGGAGGCCAACCCGGAGCAGACGGTGTTCACCTTCAACCTGGCCGGGGCGGCCACCTTCCACGACGGCACACCGGTGACGGCGGCCGACGTGAAGTTCACCCTCGAGCGCGTGGCGGCCAAGGACTCCGAATCACCGCTGCTGGCCCAGCTGGAAGCGGTGACCGGGTTCG
The DNA here is from genome assembly GCA_050741935.1 of Acidimicrobiia bacterium. Taxonomy (GTDB): domain Bacteria; phylum Actinomycetota; class Acidimicrobiia; order IMCC26256; family BP-133; genus CAWBJP01. The sequence continues at coordinate 3,021 of JBOGFE010000508.1, forward strand.
GGGCCTACCGGGACGGCAGCACGCCCGGTCTGGCCGGCGTCGAGACGCCGGCGGACCGGCAGGTGGTGGTGCGCCTCGACCGGCCCCTGGCCACCTTCCCCGCCGCCCTGGGTCACCCCGGGTTCGGGATCGTGCCCCAGGCCCGGGTCACCGCGCCCGGAGCCGCGTTCAAGGACACCCCGGTGGGATCGGGGCCCTTCCTCGTGTCGGCGTCGACCGTCGAACGCGTCCAGCTGGGGCGGGCCCCCCAGGCCGGGGGGCGCCCGGCGGCCAACCTCGACGGGATCCGCCTGCTGCGCTTCGACTCCACCGACGCCGCCTACCAGGCGTTCCTCAAGGGCGACCTCGACATCGCCCCGGTCCCGGCGGGGCAGGGCGACAAGGAGGTGGCGGCCCGGGGCCGGCTCGTCTCCCGGCCGTACCTGGGGGTCGTGTTCTACGCCATGAACCTGAAGAGCCCGGACCTGGCCAACTCCAAGTTGCGCCAGGCGGTGTCCCTGGCCATCAACCGGCAGCGGATCGTGTCCGAGGTCTACCGGGGGGAGGTGGACGTGGCCACCGGGCTGGTGGCGGCGGGGGTGCCGGGCCGGGCCGACGACGCCTGCGGTGAGCAGTGCGCCTACGACCCCGAACGGGCCAAGGTGCTGCTGGCCGAGGCCTTCCCCTCCGGCGGCATTCCCGAGATCGCCATCGACCACGACGACGACGTCACCCAGACGGCGGTGGCCGCCTCCATCAAGGCCGACCTCGACCAGGTCAGCATCCCGTCGGTGACCCGGCCCCACGCCTTCGCCGAGTACCCGCAGTTCCTGGTGTCGGGCCAGGCCGAGCTGTTCCGCCTCGGCTGGGTGGCCGACTACCCCAGCCCCGACGGGTTCCTGACGCCGCTGTTCTCCTCCACCTCCCCCGAGAACCTGACCGGCCTGGCCAGCCCGGAGGTGGACCAGGCGCTGGCCGCCGCCCGCTCCGAGGCCGACCAGGCCAAGCGCCTGACGCTGTACCGGGAGGTGGAGCGCCGGGTGCTCGACCAGTTCGTGGTCGTGCCCGTGGCCCAGCTGGAGGTCCGCATGGCGGTGGCCGAGGGGGTCCGGTCCTTCGTCCTCAACCCGCTCGGCAGCTTCGACGGCGCCACGGTCGCCATGGCCGGGGAGTGATCTGCCCGGGGGCCGGGGTGATGTCCTCCCCACGTCGGGCGGCGGGTGTCCTCGCCGCCGTCGTCGTGATGGTGACCGGCCCGGGCTGCACTGGCGACGACGACGGCGCCCGGCCCGCATCCCCCACCACCCGGCCGGCGCGGGC
>JBOGFE010000509.1:0-4409 GCA_050741935.1 Acidimicrobiia bacterium
GGTGGCTGGCGATCCCCGGGTGGTTGGCGGGGGCGGCGACCCCGCCGGTGTCCCCCACCCCCCCGCCCCCGTGGGCGACGACGGCGTCGCCCCGCAGCAACCCCCAGGCGGTGAAGCGCCGGCACAGGTCCCCCACCGTGGAGAGGTTCTTGGCCTCCTCGCCGTCGGCCATGAGGAACAGCTCGACCTGGACCCCGGCCGCGGTCAACGGGGCGGTGAGCGCCCCGGCCCAGCGCACGGCCACGTCCTTCTGGCTCACCACCGCCACCCGGGACCGGGGAGCGAGGACGGCCGCCGCCTCGCCCAGGACGCCCGTCCCCACCACGATGTCGTAGCTGCGCTCGGCGAGCTCGACCGGGATGCGCCTCATGTCGCCAACTCCCGGAGGGCTCACCCCGGATGCTCCCAACCCGTGGCCCGCAGGACGGCGGTGGCGACCTGGCCGGGGGAGCGGCCGGCGGTGTCGAGGAGGACGTGGGCCGCCGCCCGGTAGCACTCCTCCCGCTCGGCGGCGATGGACTCCAGGGTCGCTTCGGGTGGCCCGGCCACCAGCAGGGGCCGGGCCAGGCCAGCGGAGCGGCGCTGAGAGGCGGACACCCGGCGGGCCAGCTCCCGGGGCGGGGCCTGGAGCCACACCACCAGGGCGGCCTCGCGGGCCCGGTCCCGGTTGAGGGGGTCGAGCACCGCCCCCCCTCCGAAGGCCACCACGGCCCACGGAACGGAGTCGAGGGCGCTGCGCACCGCCTCGGTCTCGAGGGCCCGGAAGGCCGGCTCGCCGTCGTCGGCGAAGATCTCGGGCACCGACTTGCCCACGGCCTCCTCCACCAGCTTGTCGGTGTCGACGAAGGGGCGGCCCAGGCGCAGGGCGAGGCGGCGGCCCACCGAGCTCTTGCCCACCCCCATCATCCCGACGAGGACGAGGTGCCGCGCCGAGTCCATCAGGATCGACGGCGGGGGACACCCCCGCGCCCCCGGGCTCGACGGCGGGGGACACTCCCGCGCCCCCGGGCTCGACTGCGGGGGACACCCCCGCGCCCCGGGGCTATCACCGGAGCGAGTCCAGGTAGCCGCGGTGGTTGCGGACCACCTCGGCCAGGGAGTCGCCTCCGAACTTGCGCAGCGCCTCGCCGGCCAGCACCAGCGCCACCATGGACTCGGCCACCACGCCCGAGGCGGGGACGGCCGTCACGTCGGTGCGCTCCTTGAAGGAGACGGTCTCCTCCTTGGTCTCGACGTCCACCGTGCGCAGCACCGGCCGGTTCAGGGTGGCGAGCGGCTTCATGGCCACCCGGGCCACGAGCAGCGAGCCGGTGGTCATCCCGCCCTCGGTCCCGCCCGCCCGGTCCGAGCCCCGCAGGTAGGTCTCGCTGTCCGCATCCCACTGGATCTCGTCATGGGCCTCGCTGCCCCGCCGGGAGGCGACCTCGAAGCCCTCGCCGATCTCGACCCCCTTCATGGCCTGGATGCTCATGAGGGACTGGGCCAGGAGGCCGTCGATCTTGCGGTCCCAGTGGACGTGCGAGCCGAGGCCGGGCGGCACGCCGTAGGCCAGCACCTCGACCACACCGCCGAGCGAGTCCCCGGCCTTGGCCGCCGCCTCCACGCAGGCGATCATCGCCGCCTCGGCGGCGGAGTCGAAGCAGCGGACCGGGGAGGCGTCCACCGACTCCAGGTCGTCGGGCCCGGGACGGCGGTCGGGCCCGACCCGGGCGGTGCCCATCTGGATGACGTGGGAGAGGACCGAGACCCCGAGGTGGGAGAGCAGGGCCTTGGCCAGCGTGCCCGCCGCCACTCGGGCCGCCGTCTCCCGCGCACTGGCCCGCTCCAGGACGTCGCGGGCGTCGTCGAAGCCGTACTTCTGCATCCCGACGAGGTCGGCGTGCCCGGGCCGGGGCTGGCGCAGCGGCTTCTGGGTGACGCCGGGCGCCGGGGACATCTCCTCCACCCACTTGGGCCACTCGGTGTTGCGGATCACGATCGACACCGGGGATCCCAGCGTGCGGCCGTGGCGGACCCCACCCAGGAACTCCACGTCGTCGCGCTCGAAGCGCATCCGGGGCCCGCGGCCGTAGCCGAGCCGGCGGCGGGCGAGCTCGTCGGCGATCTCCTCGATGGTGATCGGCATGAGGGCGGGGAGCCCCTCGACGATGACCACCAGCGCCTGGCCGTGGGACTCGCCCGCAGTCAGGAAGCGCAACACGGGCGTGTCCTCAATCTCCCGGGGGCGAACGGGATCAAGGATAGCGGCGGGGTTGGCGGCCTTCTCAGTGCGAGGGACTACCCGGCGAAGGGACGCCCGCCGAGATAGCCCTCCACATCGGTGCGCCGGATGCGGAAGTTCTTGCCGACCCGGATGGCAGGCAGATCGCCTGCCTTGATGAGCCGGTAGACCGTCATGTTGGAGACCCGCATCAGATCGGCTACTTCTCGAACCATGAGAAGGCGATCGCTCAGGCCGTTCTGCTCTATGGCCACGGGAGCACCATAGCAAGCATAGATAGACAAATACAACGGGAGAAACGGAGATTTACAAAAGTGGCGCGGGTCAGCCCCCGGAGTACCACCGCAGGATGGGTTCGCCCCAGAGGGCGGCGAGCACCGTTCCGGCCGCCAGAAAGGGCCCGAAGGGGACGGCGTCCTTGCGGCTCCGCAGCTTCAGGGCGATGAGGGCCAGGCCCACCACCGCCCCCAGCACGAAGGCGGCGAAGAAACCGAGCACGACCTCTCCCCAGCCCAGGAAACCGAGGTAGAGGCCGAGCACGAAGCTCATCTTGACGTCGCCCATGCCCATGCCCCGGGGCGAGATCAGGTTGAGGCCGAGCATGACGGTGAGTCCGGCCACGCCCCCGAGCGCCCCGCGGAGGAAGTCGGCGGGACCACCCTCATCGCTGAGGACGGCCAGCGCCAGGAGCGGCACGGCGGCGGTCGTCAGGGGGATCAGGATGCGGTTGGGGACGATGTAGTGCTCCAGGTCGATGGCCGAGATGGCCACCAGCCCGGCGAAGAGCACCAGCCAGCCGGGAAGGGCCAGAGACCATCCGAAGCGGAGGGCGGCGGCGGCGAAGACGGCCGCGGTCCCCAGGTGGATCAGGCGGGCCCGGGTCGTGGTCGGGAGCTCCCAGCGGATGGCCGGGACCACCGGCTCCTTGCGCGGCACCTGCTCCACGACGGCGTTCAGCACGCACCCGGTCACCAGACCGGCGGCCGCCGCCACGAGCGCCAGGACACCCCGCATGCGGAGACTTCTAGCACCCCCGGCTGCACACGCCGGTCTCAGATGATGTCCGATCGTCGTTGGGGCGACGACCGCTCCGTTTATGCCGGGAGAATTGACCCATTGGTCAAGTAGCCTCCCGACGGCGTGGGGACGACGACGAAATCGGAGGCCGGGCCGGCGCCCGCGCCGGCCCGGGCCCGGTCGTCCGGCCGGGCACCGTTCCCACTCCGGGCCGTACTGGCGGGGGTTCTGTTCGTCGTGGTCCAGCGGGTGCTGTTCCCCGCCCCCCTGGGCGTGCTCGTCCAGGGCCTGGTGCTGGGTGGGCTGACCGCCCTCATCGCCTTCGGGATCGCCCTGGTGCACCGGGCCGAGGGCATCGTCAACTTCGCCCAGGGCGACCTCGGGGGCCTCCCCGCCTCCCTGGCCGTGCTGCTCATCCTGGTGGTGGGGGTGCCCTACGGCCTGGCCGTGGGCGCCGGTCTCATCACCGCCGTCCTGCTCGGGGCGTTGGTCCACTTCCTCGTCATCCGGCGCTTCGCCCGGGCGCCGCGCCTCATCCTCACCGTGGCCACCGTCTTCCTGGCCCAGGTGCTGGCCGCCGGCGAGGTCGTGCTCCCCCGGGCCTTCGACGTCACCGGCGTCCCCCAGTCGTTCCCCTCCCCCTTCGACTTCTCGTTCTCGATCGGGCGGGTCGTCTTCTCGGGCAACGAGGTGGTGGCCATGGCCGCCATCCCCCTGCTGCTGGTGGGCCTGGCCGCCTTCCTGCGCTACACGGCCCTGGGCATGGCCGTGCGGGCCAGCGCCGAGAACGCCGAGCGGGCCGCCACCCTCGGGGTCCCGGTGGAGCGGGTGCGGGCCACCGTGTGGATCCTGGCCACGGTGCTGTCCACCCTGGCCATCTTCCTGCGGGCCGGGGTGGTCGGCCTGCCCATCGGGAAGGTGCTGGGCCCCACCATCCTCCTGCGGGCACTGGCCGGGGCGGTGGTCGGGCGCATGGAACGCCTCCCCGTCATCCTCGCCGCCTCCCTCGGGCTGGGCCTGCTCGAGTCGGCGGTGATCTGGGACACCGGCCGGGCCCTGCTCGTGCCTCCGGTCCTCTTCGTCGTCCTCCTGCTGGCCCTCCTCGGCCAGCGACGCGACCGCCAGGCGCTCGGCCGGGCCGCCGGGGCCGCCCGGGCGTCATGGCCGGCGG
>JBOGFE010000510.1:0-6058 GCA_050741935.1 Acidimicrobiia bacterium
TCCCGGAAGGCATAGCTGAGCTCCGTCTCCAGTACGGCATCCGACGGAATGGATCCCGCGACGATCCCGCAGAAGAGACACCCGGGGTTCGGGGTGTCCCCGACAACAGCGTCTGCCATCGCGGGTGAGCCTAGTGGGCTATGCCGGCAGCGCTTGCAGACCGAGGCCGGTCAGCCGCCCGCAGAGCTCCTCGGGTGTGGTGAGCAGGAAGTAGGCCAGGGCCCGCAGGTCGTCGCCCCGGACGGTCAGCACCCGGCCGTTGAAGTCCTGGCGCTCCGTCTGGATCATCGCCACCAGGCGGGCCAGGGCCAGCGCCTCGGGTTCCCGGCATTCCTGGAGCCGGTTCAGGTCGACTGCGAACCCCTCGGAGAGGTCCATCGCCCCTGGTTCGGTGAGGTCGACCTCGACTTCCTTGGGGAGCAGCTGCTCCGGCGGCACCCCGTAGACGTGCGCCAGGCGCATCAGCCGGGGCACCGAAATGACCCGCTCACCCCGTTCATAGGCGCCCAGGACCGAGGCCTTGAACTCCTCATTCGACATTGCCTCGACCTCGTGCAGCGACAGGCCCTTCTGCCGCCGGATGGATCGAAGCCGATCGCCCACGCGTTGCGTCGAGATGGCCACCCGGTCCCTCCAGCTCCCCTCGTCTTCCGCCCCTCCGGACTCCTTCAAGGCTAGCTGTCGAAGGCGCAAATGTCGACTCTTCGCGGCAATTGACCACTTTCCGCCGACATTTGTGGCTGGTGTGGCCTGCACGTCCGTGTCCATGTCCCCTCCCCAGACGGCGAATGCCTGACCCCTTCGCAGCGGCGCGGGCCGCCCGTCCCGCACTGCGACCGGTTCACTCTAGCCACGTTCAGTGCCCTTCGCCCCGGCCCGGCGGGGGTCAATCTCCCCTCAGGACGGACAAAACTGCGGCGGCGGCCACGGCCGCGGTCTCGGCCCGCAGGATGAGCGGTCCCAGGCCGAGGCGGGCCACCGGGGCGAGCCGATCGACCTCGGCGTCGGACAGGCCTCCCTCCGGGCCGACGACCACCAGCACCTCGTCGCCACCGACGATGAGCGCCCCCGGCGCGACGCCGTCCCGATCCGCCACCACCAGTCCGGGATGCCCGGCGAGGGAGACGAGGGGCGCAACGCCGGCCACCTCGGGCAGCCGGGCCCGGCGGCACTGGCGGGCCGCCTCCCACGCCACCCGTCGCCAGCGCTGGACCTGGGCCTCGGCCCGCGCCGACTCGGGCCGGGCGATCGACCGCTCGGCCAGCACGGGCAGGATGCGGTCGACACCGAGCTCGGTGAGCTTCTGCACCGCCAGCTCGGGCTTGTCCCCCTTGGTCAGGGCGAAGGCCACCGCCAGCCCGGGGTGGAGCCGGGGTTCGGTCCGCTCTTCGCCCGTCGCCTCCAGCGCGGTGCCGGCACGCAGGACGTAGGGCCGCCAGCGGCCGGCTCCGTCGGCGGCCGTCACCACTTCCCCCGGGCGCAGGCGCAGCACCCGGCTCAGGTGGTGGGCGTCGTCACCCTCGAGGGTGAGCGTGTCCGTGAGGTCGGCGACGAACACGTGGGCGGAGGCGGGAACATCCGCCGCCCATCGGAACGTCACTGGAAGGCGGAGCGGATCCGGGAGAAGAAGCCCTCTTCCTTGGGTGCGACCTCCTCGCCCCGCAGCTCGGCCAGGCGCCGCACCAGGGCCGCCTCCTCGGCCGAGAGGCGCTCGGGGATGATCACGTCCACCTGGACGAGCAGGTCACCCCGGCTGCGATTCCGCAGCGAGGGGACGCCCCGGCCCCGCAGCCGGAACACCCGGCCGCTCTGGGTTCCGGCCGGGATGACCAGGTCCTCCTCGCCGTCCAGCGTCTCGACCCGCAGCGCCGCTCCCAGCGCCGCCTGGGTCATGGGGATGCCCAGGACCTGGACGAGGTCGTCGCCGTGGCGCTGGAAGCGGGGGTGGGGCCGGACCGACACGGACACGTACAGGTCTCCCGGCGTCCCGCCCCGGGAGGCGGCCGGCCCCCGGCCCGACAGGCGCAGCCGCTGCCCGTCGGCGATGCCCGCCGGCACCTGCACCTCGACCATCTTGGGCCGGTTGACCCGGCCCTCGCCCCGGCAGTCGCGGCAGGGCGAGAGGATCTCGCGGCCCGTCCCGCCGCACGTCCCGCAGGGCAGGGCGGTGACCATCTGGCCCAGGATCGTGCGCCGGACCTGGCGCACCTGGCCCTCGCCGGCGCAGGCCCGGCAGGTCGACGGGTGGGTGCCGGGCTCACAGCCCGAACCCGAGCAGCGCTCGCACTCGACGGGCATGCGCAGCTCGACCTCCCGGGTCACGCCGAAGACGGACTCCTCCAGCTCGAGCTCGACGCGGACCTCGGCGTCGGGCCCCCGGCCGGGACCGGCCGGCCCCCGCTGGCCGCCGCTGAAACCGAAGAAGGCATCGAAGAGATCGGAGACCCCGAAGTCGAAGCCGGCCGCCCCACCGGGCGCGCCACCGCCGGCGAGCCCCTCGGAGCCGAAGAGGTCGTAGCGCCGGCGCTTCTCGGGGTCCCGCAGGGTGTCGTAGGCGACGGTGATCTCCTTGAAGCGGGCCTCCGCCTCGGGGTCGCCGCCGTTGGCGTCGGGGTGGTACTGGCGGGCGAGCTGGCGGTAGGCCTTCCTGATCTCGTCCTCGTTGGCCTGACGGTCCACCCCGAGGACCGCGTAGAAGTCGGCGGCGGCCACGGCTCAGCCGGGGGGCGAGAGATGGCGCCCGAGGCGCCGGGAGACGGCGGCCACGGCGGCGATGGCCCGGGGGTAGTCCATGCGCGTCGGCCCCAGGACCCCCACCGTGCCGGCGGCCTGACCCTCCACCGTGTAGCGGGCGAGGACCACCGAGCACTCCCGCAGGTCTTCGAGCTGGTTCTCGGCGCCGATGCGGACGGTGACCCCCTGGTCGATGAGGTCGCGCACCAGGGTCACCACCACGTACTGGTGCTCGAGCAGCTCGAGCAGCCGGGCCACGGTCTCGCCGGCGGTGAAGGCATCGAGGTCGGCGGCGATGCGGCTGGCCCCGCCGACGAAGACCGACTCCGGCATCGGGACGCTGCCCCGGATGGCCAGCGCCTCCCGGGCCTGGGTGGCCAGCGCGTCGGTGGCGGCGTCGCCGGTGGAGAGGAGGGCGGGCAGCTCGGCCAGCGTGGCGCCCCGCAGCTGGGTGTCGAGCACGGCCGAGGCGGCCACCAGCCGGTTGTCGTCGATCCCCTCCCGGCCGACCTCGATGAACTGGCGCTCGACCCGGCCGTCGGAGAGGACGGCCACCACCAGGGCGGAACCCTCGTGCAGGCTCACGACCTGGACGCTGCGGACCCGGGCGCCGTCCGCCTGATGGCCGACCACCACGGCGGCGTGGGCGGTCATGCGGGACAGGAGCAGGCTGGTCTCGTGGAGCATGTCCTCCAGCGCGTGATGGGCGCTGGCGAAGAAGCTGGTGAGCGCCTGGCGGTCGGGAACGTGGAGCTCTCCCTGGCGGGCCAGGTGGTCGACGAAGAAGCGGTACCCCTTGTCGGTGGGGATCCGACCGGCCGACGTGTGGGGATGGGTGACGTAGCCCTCCCGCTCCAGGACCGCCATCTCGTTGCGAACCGTGGCCGACGAGACCCCGAGCGCGGTGGCCCGGGCCACGGTGCTCGACCCCACCGGCTGGCCGGTCTCGACGAACTCCTCGATGACCGCCTTGAGGATGGCAGCCTTTCGCTCGTCCATATCAGCTAACGAGTCTAATGGTGGCGTCGTTGGCCAGGAGGCGTCCGGAGCGGGTGAGAACCAGGCGCCCCTCCCGCCAGACGGCCAGCCCGGCGCCCACGAGGCCGGCGTCATGGCCGGAATCGACACCGGTTCGGGTGCGCAGGGCGAGGGTGACGGCCTCGGCCTCCCGGGTGGTGGCGTCGAGCGTCTCGCTGCCGCCTTCGGGCGACTCACCCCGTTCCACGGCGGCGATGTAGCGCTCGGGGGTGCGGACGTTCCACCACCGCCGGGCGGTGCCGTCAGGGTGGATGGTGTGCCCGTGGGCGGCGCAGCCCACCCCCAGGTACTCGCCCTGCTCCCAGTACAGGAGGTTGTGGGCGCACTCGCGGCCCGGGCGGGCCCAGTTGGAGATCTCGTACCAGGCCAGGCCCGCCGCCGTCAGGATGTCGTCGGCCATCTCGTACTTGGCGGCCTGGTCGTCGTCGTCCGGTCCGGCCACGTCACCGGCGGCCACCCGGCGGGCGAGCGGCGTGCCGGGCTCGACCGTGAGGGCGTAGGCGCTCACGTGGGGTGGGTCGAGGGCCAGGGCCCCCTCCAGGGTGGCGTGCCAGGCGTCACGGGTCTCACCGGCGGCGCCGTAGATGAGGTCGAGGTTGAAGTTGTCGAAGCCGGCGGCCCGGGCCCGGTCGACGGCCCGGACGGCGAGCGCCGGGTCGTGGAGGCGCCCGAGGGAGACGAGGACGCGGGGCTGGAGGGACTGGACGCCGAAGGAAAGGCGGTTCACCCCGGCTTCCCGCCAGACGGCGAGCTTCCCCGGGTCGGTGCTCTCGGGGTTGCACTCCACGGTGACCTCGGCGCCGGGCCCCCGGGGGATGGCGTCGAGGATGCGGGCCAGGAGATCGCCGGGGAGGAGCGACGGCGTCCCGCCACCGAAGAACACGCTGGTGGCGGGGGGTAGCCCACCGCCGGCGTAGCGGCGTTGGATGTCGCCCACGCAGGCGGCGACGTAGGCCCCGATCAGGTGGTCACGGTCGGTCCAGGTGGCGAAATCGCAGTAGTCGCAACGGGAGGCGCAGAACGGGACGTGCACATAGACGCCGAAAGCCACGGTGTCATGCTGGCAGAGTTCAGGCCGTGGGCCCGGGGTCGGGCGTCTTGCCGGGGTCGATCAGGCCGAGCACCACCGGCGTCTGCGTCGTCTCCTTGACGCCCCCGGCCACCTCGTCGGTGATGGCGTAGCCCAGCACGTCCCCCACCATCTGGAAGGGGGCCACGTCGGGGTCCTGGCCCAACAGGCCAAGGGAGATCTTGGCGTCGGGGCGCAGCGCCCAGAGCTGGTAGGTGCGGCCGGCGGGCAGCGCCGGGAGCCCGTCGGCCACCGCGAACCCGGTTCCGTTGGGGAGCCGCACGAGATGGACGCCGGTCTTCCCGTCGAAGGACGCCAGGCGCACCTGCTCGGCGTCGGCCTCGGCCAGGGCGGCGGTGGCGGCCCGCCGGAGGCCGTCCTTGGCCGCGATGTCGTGCAGCTCGGCGGCCACCTGTTGCAGCCGCTGGTCCTGCTCGCCGATGCGCCAGCCGAAGAAGGCGGTGAGGGCGGCGGCCACCGCCCCCATGGCGGCGGCGGCCCGCAGGCTGACCGAACGCCGCCCCCGGCGGTCCCGGGCGGCGTCGAGGGAGGCCGCCATCGGGGGCATGTCGATGTCGGGCGGCGTCTCCTCCAGGCTGGCGGTGATGCGGGCCCACACCCCCTCGGGGGCGCGGTCGCCGCCGTGGGCGAGGAGGGCGGCGGTCTCGCGGTGGGTGGCCACCTCGGCCCGGCACCGGGGACAGCCCACCAGGTGGGCCTCGATGACATCGCGCTCGTCGTCGTCCACGGCGTCGAGGGCGAAGGCACCGAGCAGATCCTGGATGTCCTGATGGCTGGACGGATTCACGGCGCACCGATCCCGGCTTCGATGAGGGCGCTGCGCAACCGGCGCAGGCCCGAGCGGATGCGGCTCTTCACGGTCCCCTCGGGCTCGTCCAGAAGTGTCGCCACCTCCCGGTAGGTGTGCCCGCCGAAATATGCCAGCTCGATGGCCCTGCGCTCTCCCGGGGAGAGCACCTCCAAAGCTTCCCTGACTTCTTCGGCCACCGCCAGGTCGACCACGGCGTGCTCGAGGTCGTAACCCCCCTCGGCGGTGGCCGCCGCCTCTCGCTGCTCCCGGCCGCGGCGCGAGACCTCGGAGCGCAGCAGGTCGACCGACCGCCCGTGGGACTGGGCCAGGAGGTAGGACCGCAACGAGCCTCGTTCCGGGTCGAACTTCTCGGGCTGCCGCCACAGCCGGAGGAAGACCTCCTGGAC
>JBOGFE010000511.1:0-15880 GCA_050741935.1 Acidimicrobiia bacterium
CCGGAGCGCTCCCCGGTCCGCATGGCCGTGGCCATGGCCTTCCCCACCCTGGCCGCCGCCGTCATGGCCGGCGGGGTCTTCATCGGCTTCGACGCCCGCATCTACGCCGCCGTGGCCGGCCTGGCCGGCGTGGCCCTGGCCGTGGTCGCCGCCCGGCTGCGCTCACCCGTCGGCGCCAACCTGGTCATCATCGGGGGGCTGTTCGCCATCGGGCTCCTCATGGTGGTGCCCGCCGGCCCGGGCGAGGTGGCGGCCGTCCGCAAGCTGGCCGCCCAGGCCGCCGCCTCGGGCGACGTGCTGCGCCCGCCGGTCGAGCTCAACGCCGGCTGGCAGGCCATCCTCGGCTGGCTGATGGGCATCGTCGGCTTCGCCGCCGCCTGGCTGGCGGTGGTGGTCAAGCGCCCGTCGCTCGGCCTGCTCCTGCCCTTGCCGGTGGCCGCCATCGCCGGCATCTCGGTTCCCGAGGTCGACCAGGTGGCGAGCGGCCTCGTCGTGCTCGTCCTCTTCGGCATCGGCCTCGGTGTCCTCTCCGGCGCCCAGGCGAACGAGTCCGCCGGCGAGGAGGGCCAGCTCCCCCGGGGCTACGAGGTGCGCCGGGCGCTGCGGGCCGTCCCGCTGCTGGCCGTGGTCACCGCCGGCCTCTACGGCCTGGCCCAGACCGACTTCCTGTTCCCCGACCCGGCCATCGACCCGGCCCAGGAGCCCCAGAAGCCCAAGACCGTCCCCCTCTCCGATGTGGCCGACCGGGTGCTCTTCACCGTCGAGGCCCAGATCTCGGGCCCGTGGCGGGTGGGCAGCCTCGACGTCTACGACGGCCGGGACTGGCGCCTGCCCGCCTTCTCCGAGTCGGAGCTGGCCGACGTGCCCCGCTCGGGCATCGTGAACAACGACCTGGCGCCCGGGGTGCGGGCCACCTTCAACGTGGCCGGCCTGGGCGGCACGGTGCTGCCCGGCCTGCCCAACACCGTCGGGATCGTGGCCGAGGGGCCCAAGCTGGCCTACGACGCCCGCTCGGGCAGCATCCGGGTGGCCCAGGGCCAGATCCAGGCCGGCCTGCGCTACACGGTGGCGGCCGCCGCCCTGCCCCGGGTCGCCGACCTGCGCCAGGTCACGGCGCCGGTGCCCAAGGCGCTGGTCCGCTTTACCGAGATCGGCCCGCCGCCGCCGGCGGTGGTCGACCTCCTGGCCCAGGCGCCCAAGACCTCCAAGTGGGACCAGTTCGACTTCCTGAGGACCTGGATCCTGTCCAACGTGACCGCCACCGGCACCGGCGTGCCCAAGAGCGTCCCCGCCGAGCGGATCCAGGACATGATCTCGGGCTCCAAGGAAGGCTCCCCCTACGAGATCGTGGCCGCCCAGGCCATGCTCGCCCGCTGGGCCGGCATCCCCTCCCGCATCGGCTACGGCTTCGACGGCGGCGAGCTCATCGACGGCAAGCTCGAGGTCCGGCCCCGCAACGGCGCCAGCTTCCCCGAGGTCTACTTCCCGACCCACGGCTGGCTGCCCGTCATCGGCACCCCCACCAAGGCCAAGCCCACGGTGGGCGGCGACGCCTCCACCCAGCAGCAGGACCCGTCGGTGCTGCCCTCCGACGAGATCCAGGTGGGGCTGTTCGTGCCCGTGCTCGTCCCGCCCGACTCGGTGCTCTTCGAGCAGGTCCGCCAGGTGGTGCTGATCGCCATCCCCGCCCTGCTCCTGCTCTTCGCCGCCTACGTGTGCTTCCCGGCCCTGCGCAAGGCGCTGGCCCGGGGACGCCGGCGCAAGTCGGCCCGGGCCGCCGGGCCCCGGGCCCGCGTCGCCCTGGCCTACGCCGAGTGGCGGGACCTGGCCACCGACTACGGCTACCGCCACGACACCGACACGCCCCTCATGTTCCTCGACCGCTTCGCCGTCGACGCCGAGCACACCGAGATGGCCTGGCTGGTGACCCGGGGCCTGTGGGGCGACCTGGAGCACTCGCTCGACGACGAGATGGCCACCTGGGCCGAGGAGCTGTCCCGGGCCCTGCGCCGGCGCCTGGGCCAGGCCCACCCCGCCCCCGTGCGGGCCATCGCCGTCGTGTCGCGCCTGTCGCTGCGCCATCCCTATGCCCCCGAGCTGACCCAGTTCCTGCGCAAGCAGAAGAAGGACGAGGCAGTGCCGGCCAAGGAGGTGGACCGTGAAGCCGTGGCGTAGGGCGTCCCGGATCCCCGGGGTCGGGGTCCCCCGGATCCCCGGGGTCGGGGGTGTCCCCCGGATCCTCGCCTCCGTGGTGGCCGTGGGCATCGTCACGGCCGGCTGCGCTCAGCCCGACCCGCCCGGCGTCGGGGTGCAGAAGCTGGCCGCCGACATCGTCTTCGGCGTCAAGCCGCCGCCGCCCGACACCCCGCCCGCCAACACCATCGCCGGCGGTGGCGGGTACACCGGCGACGCCACCACCTACGTGCCCTACCCCCAGTCCTACCCGACGCCGTCGTTCCCCGCCCCGCGGGCCCCGCGCCCGCCCACCACCCGCCTGCCCCGGCCCACGCCGCTCAACCCGCCCAAGGCGGCCTGCCCGCCCGCCGCCCTCAACGCCTTCCCGGCCGTCGAGGCCGGTCTGACCGTGGCCGGCCTGCCCGCCGAGGGCCAGTACCGCTGGAAGCGGACGGGCACCCAGACCATGGCCACCCTGCCCAACGTGGCCATCCCCATCAGTGGGTTCGAGCAGCGCCTGATCCGGGAGGTCAAGAAGGTCTCCGAGACCGAGTTCACCTTCCAGACCGTCCAGCCCGAGCTGGGCACGGGCGTCACCGTCCTCCAGACGTTCAAGGTGAAGACCGACGCCGTCAGCCGGGGGGTGGAGCCGCCCGTCCAGACCATCCCCCTGGAGCGGCCCGAGCAGCTGCCCGACGAGGTCCCCTTCCCGTCCAACCCGTCCGTGCCCAGCCGCCGGGTGGGGGACCCCGAGCGGGGCATCTCCCTGATGCGCATCGAGCGGGTCGACGCCCAGGGCAACTCGTCGGTCCTCAACTTCACCCCCGCCGTCCTCTACCTGCCGCTGGCCATCGAGCCGGGCGAGTCGTTCGAGTCGGTGGGCATCGACTCCCGCAGCGGCCAGGTGCTCCAGCACCAGGCCCAGGTGGTGCGCCGCGAGCGGGTCGACGCCTGTGGCGAGATCGTCGACGGCTGGGTGGTGGAGGCGAACCAGACCTTCTCCGGGTCCGGCACCGCCACCCGGACCTACCGCTACATCATCGCCCCCCAGCTGGGCGGGGTGATGATCTCCGAGCAGGTCAAGATCACCGCCCCCGAGGGCACGCTCGACGTGACCTTCAGCCTCGGCCAGACCAAGCCCGCCCCCCTCCCGGCGCAGGCGGCGCAGTAGATGAGGCTGACGGGGCGCGGCCGGGCGGTCGTCGGCTGGTTCGTGGCCGTCTTCGCCCTGCTCGTCTTCACCCAGCTCCTCCTGCCCGGCAGCGGCCCCGGGGGCCGGGGGACGCCGGCGGCCATCCTCTTCGAGGGAGTCGTCTACGGCCTCGTCAACGCCCTGACGGCCGCGGGGATCATCCTCATCTACCGCACCCTGCGGGTGGTCAACTTCGCCCAGACCGCCATCGGGGCGGCGGGCGCCACGCTCACCTTCGAGCTGGTGCGGAACACCCCGGTGCCGTTCCCCATCGCCTTCCTCCTCGGCCTGGCCACCTCCGTGCTGGTCGGTGTGGCCATCGACGTGTCCCTGGTGCGGCGCTTCTTCAAGGCGCCCCGCCTCGTCCTCACGGTGGTCACCATCGTGGTGGCCGGTTTCCTCACCCAGACCTCGACCGGCATCATCCGGAGCCTGCCCTTCCTGCCCTCGCAGGAGAGCCGCGGCCTCGACGACCTCACCCGCTCGATCCGGCCCGACCTGCCCTTCGCCGGCTGGGACTTCACCATCGGCGGCTTCGGCAAGAAGTTCGGTTTCCCCGAGGTGTTCGCCATCGAGGTCGCCATCCTCGCCCTCCTGGCGCTGGGCGCCTTCTTCCGCTTCACCCGCTCCGGGGTGGCCGTGCGGGCCATGGCCGAGAACACCGAGCGGGCCGCCCTGCTCGGCATCTCCGTGGGCCGCCTGTCCACCATCACCTGGGGCCTGGCCGGCCTGCTGGCCGGGGCCGGCGTCACCCTCACCGGCACCCTGCAGGCGCCGGGGGTGGCGGCCGGGTTCGCCCCCGGCGTGCTCCTGCCCGCCCTGGCCGCCGCCGTCGTGGGCCGCATGCGCTCCATCCCCACCACGGTGGCCGCCGCCGTGGCCATCTCGGTGGTGACCCAGGCGTGCCGGTTCTCGCTCGAGAACGACCTGCCCCTTGTCGACATGGGCCTGTTCCTGGTGGTGGCGGCCGGCCTGCTCATCCAGCAGCGCCAGACGATGCGGGGCGGCGACGAGGTGGCCAGCGCCTGGTCCGCCTCTGACGAGCAGCGCCCCATCCCCAAGGAGCTGCTGGGGGTGGCCTCGGTCCGCAACACCCGTCGGGTGCTCGTCGTCCTCGGCCTCCTCGGGGTGATCATCTACCCCTTCGTCACCTCCTCGGGCCAGACCAACCTGGGCGGGGTCATCGCCCTCCACGCCATCGTGGCCATCTCCCTCGTGGTCCTCACCGGCTGGGCCGGCCAGGTCAGCCTGGGTCAGTTCGCCTTCGTGGCCATCGGGGCGGTGGTGGGCGGCGCCCTCACCTTCACGGTCGGCCTGTCCTTCTGGCTGGCCGTTCCCCTGGCCACCGCCTTCACCGCCGCCTTCGCCGTGGCCGTCGGCATCCCCGCCCTGCGCATCCGGGGCCTCTTCCTGGCCGTGACCACCTTCGCCTTCGCCGTGGCCGCTCAGAAGGTCCTCTTCGCCGACCGCTACTTCGGCTGGCTGCTGCCCGAGGAGGTCAAGCGGCCCAGCCTGTTCTTCTTCGACTTCGAGGACGAGCGCTCGATGTACTACCTGTGCGTGGCCGCCCTGGTGCTCGTCATCGTGCTCGTGGTCAACGTGCGCAAGAGCCGCTTCGGCCGGGTCCTCATCGCCCTGCGGGAATCCGAGGCCAACGTGGCCGCCTTCGGGGTCACGGCGAGCCGCACCCGCCTGGCCGCCTTCGCCTTCGCCGGTGCCCTGGCCGGCTTCGCCGGCGCCATCTTCGCCCACCAGCAGCGGGGCATCGACCCCGACAGCTTCGCCGCCGCCGCCAGTGTCGACATCTTCGTCCTGGCCGTGCTGGGCGGCATCGGATCGGTCAACGGCGCCCTGCTGGGCTCCTTGTACTTCAACGTCACCCGCTACTTCGTGACCAGCGCCCTGTTCTCCGGGTTCCTGGGGGCGGGGGGCACCCTCCTGCTGCTCTACGCCGCCCCCGGCGGCCTGGTGGCGGTGGTGGCCCAGATGCGCGACGCCGTGCTGCGGGTGGTGGCCCAGCGCCGCCAGATGGTGGTCCCCAGCCTCTTCGCCGACTACGACCCCGACGTGGTCGCCCGCCGGCTCATCCCCATGGCCGAAGCCTCCAGCGGCAGCGGGCTCTCGGCCCTGCCCGTCCACGCCCGCTTCAGCCTGAAGTCCGGCCTCTACCAGGGCCGGGGCCAGCGCATCTTCGGCCCGGCCAACGGCAACGGCCGGGACAAGGAAACCAAAGAGGCGGTCGCCATCGGCGCCGCCGCGGCATCGGTGGAGAGCGAGACATGAGCAGGACGTGCGGAGCACGTGGCGGCTGGGGCTGGGGCCCCCAGCCGTATCGCGATGAGCCGCAAGGCGAAGAGCAATGAGCACAGAACCCGTTACCGCCGCGCCGCCGCCCGCCGGGCCCGGGCCTGAGCCCGAGGAGCGCCGGAAGGGCATCCCGGGGCTGACCAAGAACTGGGCCGACCTGCGCCACACCCCCTACGGCACCCGCCCGGTGGCCGTCCTCGCCTTCCTCACCTTCGTCGGCGCCCTCTCGGGCAGCGCCTTCGCCCAGGCCGGGCCCGACGTCATCGTCGACCTCGGGATCCGCATCCGGGACATCCAGGGGGTCTCGGCCACCATCGGGTTCTTCCTCATCTTCGCCTCGATGGGGATCGGCTGGTACGCCGACCGCCACGCCCGCCTCCCGCTCTTCGGCCTCGGCACCGCCCTGTCGGGCCTCTTCGGCATGATCTCGGGCGCGGCCACCAGCCTGTTCACCCTGGGCCTGCCCTCGGTGCTGGGCGGGGCCGCCGGACGGGCGGCGTCCGTGCCCAGCTTCTCCCTCCTGGCCGACTACTACCCGCCGGAGAGCCGGGGGAAGGTGTTCTCCATCCTGGCCATCGTCAGCGAGAGCGTGTCGCTGCCGCTGGCCCTGGTCGCCGCCCAGCTGGTCGACAACCTCGGCTGGCGCCCCGCCTTCCTCATCGGCGGCGGCCTGGTGCTGGTTTCGGGCGTCCTCATCCTCGTGCTCCTGAAAGAGCCGGTGCGGGGCTACATGGAGCGCCGGGCGCTGGGGGTGGAGGAGGAAGTCGCCCTGCGGGAGAGCGAGCCCCAGTCCTTCGGCGAGGCGTGGCGGACGGTGTGGGCCGTGCGCACCCTGCGCCGTACCTTCATCGCCAACGTCATCGGCGGCCCGGGGACGGTCATCCTGAGTCAGATCCTCCTGTTCTTCTACGTCCAGGAGTACGGGCTGCGCACGGCGACCGAGCGCACCCTGGCCTTCGGGCCGGCGACCACGGCCGCCGGGCTCATCGGCGTGTTCGTCGGCGGGGCGCTCATCGACCGGTTCTCCAAGATCGACCCCAGCCGGGTGCTGGTCATCGTGGGCGTCTTCTCGCTCGTCGGCGCCGTCGGCCTGCTCGGCCAGGCGGCCGTCCCGCCGCTGTGGATGCTGGTGGCCTTCGCCTCCCTGCAGACCTTCGGGGCCGCTCTCATCGGGCCCGCCTCCAACGCCATCACGACCCAGATCATCCCGCCCTCGGTGCGGACCCAGGGTCTCCAGATGTTCGCCCTCTCCGCCATCCCCGCCCTGGTGTTCTTCACGCCGGTGGCCATCCTGCTGCGGGAGCAGTACGGCTACTCCACGGCCATCCTCTTCTGCGTCCCCTTCGCCGTGGCCAGCGCCATCATCTACATCACCTCGGCGTCGTTCTTCGAGTTCGACCGGCGCACCGCCATGGCCGCGGCCATGGCCGACGAGGAGTGGCGCCGGGCCAAGGCCGGGGGCCAGGGCAAGCTGCTGGTGTGCCGGGACGTCGACGTCAGCTACGACGGCGTCCAGGTCCTCTTCGGCGTCGACTTCGACGTGACCGAGGGCGAGATCATCGCCCTGCTCGGCACCAACGGGGCGGGCAAGTCGACGCTGCTCCGGGCCATCTCCGGCACCCAGGAGGCCTCCGCCGGAGCCATCGTCTTCGACGGCCGGGACATCACCCACATGCCCCCGCACGAGACCGCCGGCCGGGGCGTCATCCACATGCCCGGCGGCCGGGGCATCTTCCCCGGCCTCTCCGTGGCCGAGAACCTGGTGCTGGGCAACTGGATGAACACCGACGACCCCGAGGCGCTCGACCGCCGGCTCGAGGACGTCTTCGAGATCTTCCCCATCCTCCGCCAGCGGGCCGGCGAGCAGGCGGCGTCCCTGTCCGGCGGCGAGCAGCAGATGCTGTCCCTGGCCCAGGCCTTCCTGGCCAAGCCCCGCCTGCTCATGATCGACGAGCTGTCCCTGGGCCTCGCCCCCGCCGTCGTCGGCCAGCTCCTCGAGGTGGTGCGCCGCATCCACGCCGCCGGCACCACCATCATCGTGGTCGAGCAGTCGGTCAACGTGGCCCTCACCATCGCCAAGCGGGCCATCTTCATGGAGAAGGGCGAGGTCAAGTTCTTCGGCGACACCGCCGACCTCCTGGCCCGGCCCGACATCCTCCGGGCCGTCTATGTGAAGGGCACCGGGGCGCTGACCTCGGCGCCGGCCTCGGCGCTGCGCTCGGAGCGGGAGCGCCGGGCCCTCGAGCTCGGGGAGGCCCGCACCGTGCTCGAGGTGGAGGGGCTGGTGAAGCGCTTCGGCGGGATCACCGCCGTCGACGGGGTGAGCTTCGCCCTGCGGGAGGGCGAGGTGCTGGGCCTGATCGGGCCCAACGGCTCGGGCAAGACCACCACCTTCGACCTCATCAGCGGCTACCAGTCCCTCGACGCCGGCGTCGTCCGCTACCAGGGCCTCGACATCACCGGGCTGCCGCCCGAGGAGCGGGCCCGGCGCAAGCTGATCCGCCGCTTCCAGGACGCCCGCCTCTTCCCCTCCCTCACGGTGTTCGAGACGCTGCTGGTGGCCCTGGACCAGAAGCTCGAGGTGAAGAACCCGCTGCTCTCCGCCCTGGCCCTGCCCCAGGCCCGCCGGGCCGAGAAGCGGGTGCGGCTGCGGGCCGAGCGCCTCATCGAGCTGCTCGAGCTCTCGTCCTACCGGGACAAGTTCGTGAAGGAGCTGTCCACCGGCCTGCGGCGCATCGTCGACCTGGCCTGCGTGCTCGCCACCGAGCCCCAGGTGCTGCTGCTGGACGAGCCCTCGTCGGGCATCGCCCAGGCCGAGGCCGAGGGCCTGGCCCCGCTGCTGCGCCGGGTGCGCTTCGAGACGGGCTGCTCGATCCTCATCATCGAGCACGACATGCCGCTGATCTCGGCCGTGGCCGACGAGCTGATCGCCCTCGACCAGGGCCGCTTCGTGGTCCGGGGCCGGCCCGCCGAGGTGCTGGACGACAGCCGGGTCGTGGAGTCGTATCTGGGGACGTCGGAGGAAGCCGTCCGGCGTTCGGGGAGCCTGGAGGAGATCCCGGAATGAACACCATGAGGCGGTACACGCTCCTCTTCGGGCTCGTCGCCCTGATCGGCGCCGGCTGCGGCCAGGACAACAAGGTCGGCGACGAGCGCCTGCTCGACTTCGAGGAGCAGGTGGGCGAGCGCCTGGGGGAGACGACCACCACCACAGCTCCTGCCGTCACCACCACCACCGCCGGCCCCACCGCCGCCACCAAGCCCGGCGGGGGCCCGGCCGGTCAGGTCACCACCACCACCCGGCGGACGGCCGTCACCGCGGCGGTGGCCACCACCGCCACCACCGCCCCGGTCCAGGAGATCCCGGCGCTGGAGATCTTCATCTACGACGACAACGCCCCGGCTGCCATCGAGCCCCAGTACGCCCGCCAGTTCGTGGGCAGCCTGGTCCGCTGGGTCAACAAGGACTCGGTGCCCCGGGGCGTGAAGGCCACCACCACCCGCTTCCCGTGCGAGACCATCGCCCCGGGCGCCTCCTGCGACTTCAAGCCCACGGCGGCGGGCCTCTTCGACTACGGCGACTCCACCCGCCCCTACGTCAACGCCACCCTCGAGGTCCTGCCCGAGCAATGATGCGCCGGCCCGCCTCCCTGGTCGTGGCCCTCGCCCTGGCGGCGGCGGGGCTGGCCGGCTGCGGCCGTTCCGACGCGGCCGTCGACCCGGTGGCGGGCAGGTCGGTGAAGATGCTCGAGCTGGCCTCGCTGCCGGGCGAGATCCTCGGCCTGGCCGTCCAGAAGGAGGACGTGACGGACAGCGTGGCCAAGGTCAACTCCACCTTCGTCGACGCCCTCGGCCTGTGGTCGCTGCGTACTGCCTCCTCAGAAGGGGGAGGCGACCTGGTCCAGGCCACCCTCCAGGTCAGCCGGTTCAGCGAGGGGGCCCGCTTCGAGCAGGCCGACTTCCGCCAGAGCGTGGTCAACCAGATCGGCTCGGCCCGGCCCCGCACCTTCCGGCTGGGCCAGCGCACCGTGTACCTCACCACCGGCACCAAGCAGAGCATCGCCGTGTGGTTCAAGGGCAGCCACCTCTTCGTGCTCGCCTCCCGCTCCGACTACGACCAGCCCCGCACGCTGCTGCGCGAAGTCCTGGAGATCAAGCCGTGACCGGCCCCCGCCGCACCCGCGGCGTGCTGACCCTGGCCGGCCTGGTGGCCACCCTGGGGCTGTCGGGCTGCTCGAGCGAGGCCACCACCATCGAGAAGAACCTGCGGGCCGCCCTGTCCGCCACCGAGCACCTCTCCCACCGCTTCGTCTACAAGGAGACCTTCGTCGCCGAGGAGGCGACGCAGGCCACCGATGTGCGGGGCCTGGTGGAGGACGACCTGCGCTACAAGGCCCGGGTGTCGGTGGACGGCGTGGCCGTCCTCGACGAGGCGGTGAACGACGACGCCCTCGCCGTCCGCCTCATCCAGCCGCCAACCCTGGTCGACTTCGTGCGCAAGCCCAAGGAGCGGGGCAAGGGGGGCTCCGGGGTGGGGGGCACCGAGCCCGGGGCGCCGGCCTCGCCCACACCCATCGGAACCGACGACGCTCCCGATCCGATCGCCGCCCTGCGCTCCCGGCGCTGGGTCCTGGACAAGGCGGGGGCGCCGCCGGTGTTCTCGGCCAACCCGGCCGAGGAGCGGGGCCTGGGCGACGATCCCGTCCTCGACGCCCTCGACATCTTCGCCCACGTCGAGCGGGCCATCGACGAGGCCGCCTACGTGGCCGAGTTCAGCGAGGAATCGATCGAGCCCGTCTACAAGAAGAGCGAGGACCCCTTCGACCCGCCGGCCAAGGGCTCAAAGATCATCCGCTACGACTTCGCCGCCCCCAAGCTGCCCAAGGCCTCGGACCGGGCCGGGGGCAACCAGGTGACGCCCGACGCCCGTCACTTCCGCAAGATGGCGGTCTACGTCAAGGACGGCCGGGTGCTGCAGGTGTCCGAGGTCATCGACGTGGCCGCCCGCCTCGACGACCTGGCCGAGGTGTACGAGACGAAGTTCCCCAAGGATCGCAAGCCCGAAGAGGTGGCGGCGGTGGCCATCGAGGCGCTCAACACCATCCGGGTCGGCCAGGGCCAGGACCCCATCCGGCTCCGGACGATGTCCTACAACCTGAAGGACCTGGGGGAGAGGGTGAAGGTGGACATGCCCGGCGAGGTGGTCGAGACGAGCCTGGCGCTGCTCCAGAACCGGGGCCGGCCCGCCGACGAGGCCGCCGGCGTCGCCCTGGCCAACGAGGTCCGCGCCGCGTTCGCCAACCCCCTCGACGCGCTGCCGGCCGAGGTCTCGGGTACCGCCGCCATCCCCGGCCGCCCGACGGAGCCCAAGCCTCCGGGCTGATCGCTTCGGGATGCGCCACCCAACCAGGGCCAGGGTCACACGCCTGCTGGTCGTGCTGGCGCTGATCGGCGCCGGTTGCTCGGGCGGCGGTGACGACGACCGGGTGGTGCTCGACGGCAGCCCCCGGTTCCCCGACGTCGAAGGCGTGGTGGAGAAGATCTCCCGGGAGCGCATCACCCTCGACGGGGACCGCTCCTACAAGGTGGCCGACGACCTGGCCAGCTTCTCCACCTACGACCTGTCGGCCACGCCGATGCTCCACCGGAAGGGCCAGTACGTCCAGCTCGGCCTCGACGGGGACACGGCCGAGTGGATGGCCGGGATCGGCGTGGTGGTGCGGGCCCCGGACAAGCCCCCCGTCGTCTTCTACAACGGCTACCTCCTCCACGTCGACGAGGGCCAGGCCGTCTTCCGCAACGGCACCGTTCTCCGCCTGGCCGACGGCGTGAAGAGCCCCGGCGACCAGGGCCTGCTGCGAGCCGAGATCGACCCGGCCCGACACCGGGTCCGGAAGCTCGTCGTGCCCTAACCGGGCCTAGCCTAGCTGGGCTCGCCCGGGCCGGCCTTGGTCGGCGTCGCCGGTGGACGGTACCTTGGCCCTCGACGACGGGCCGTCGGTCCGAGCGGGGGAAGGGGAAGCGGATGAAGCGGTGGATCCCGGTCGCGCTGGTGCTGGGAGTGGCCTCGGTGCTGGTGCCGTTCGCCCGGGCGGACATGCACACCACGACGCCGGTGGAGGGGCCCGAGTACCTCAACGAGGACCCGGCGTCGACGGCGCCCTACTCGGATGCGGTGCGGGTCGGCTCGACGCTGTACCTGGCCGGGAACCTCGGCCTCGACCAGGACGGCAAGCTCGTCCCCGGCGGCATCACCCCCGAGGCCGAGCAGACCATGGCGAACCTCCAGCACGTCCTGGAGACCAACGGCTCGTCGCTCGACCGGGTCGCCGCCTGCGAGGTCATGCTGGCCGACATCGCCGAGCGGGACGCCTTCAACGAGGTCTACAAGAAGTACTGGGCGCCCGGGCACTTCCCCGCCCGTCACGCCTTCGGCGTGACCGGCCTCTACCTCGGCGCCCGCGTCGAGGTCTCCTGCATCGCCGTCACCAACTGAGCGGCCGGCCTGCAGGCCGAGAAAAGAACCGCGTCGGTTGCCGACGGCGGGCGAGCGGCTGAAGCGAACTGTGCTTCCGCAGCGACCTCCACGGTCGTTCCGGGAGCACAGTTCCGTTGGAGAGGCGGGGAGGGCCTCAGGTGGCGGCGCCGGCTACTTGACCCGCAGGACCCCCGAACCCCTCCGGGCCAGCCAGAAGCCGCCGCCGGCGGCCAGGGCCAGGGGCACGACGGCCATCCACAGCACGACCATGGGAGCCGACGCCGGCTCGGGCGCAGCCACTGCCCGGGCCCGGCGCTCCCGCAGGATGTCGGTCTGGACGGGGGCGGCGAGCGCGTCGGTGAACTCGGAGTCGTCGAAGTCCTCGAAGTCGGGATCGGCCTCCACCGCCACCGGCTCCAGCGGGGGTGCCGGCGTGGGCTCGGGCGCCACCGTGGGTGTCTCCACCGGGGTGCCGGAGAAGTCGGGCAGCGGCTCGACGGGCTCGGGTTCGGGCTCCTCGGCCGGCATCTCGAATATCGGGGCCTCGGTCGGGAACGGCGGCAGCTCGAAGACGGGCTCGAGGGATTCGAAGGGCGGGACGATGGGGTCGGACTTGTAGGTGACCGTCACCCGGTAGCCGGTGTTCGGGCCCAGGTAGTTGGCCACCACGATCTGGTAGTGGCCCTTGATCGGCCGGAACAGGGCCAGCTCCTCGGGTTCCTGCTCGGTGGACCCCATGGCCAGGTCGACGTCGCCCTCGGGCATGTCCCACACGTAGAGGTCGAGGTCGTTGACGGCCCGGTTCTGGGACATCACCGGGTTGTTCGGGATGTTCTGCGTCTCCCACTCCAGCTTGATCCGGACGAAGAACTCGTCCTCCTCGCCCAGAACGGCGGGGATCACCACCTCGAGGGGGATCACGTCGCACCAGGGGGCGGTCCGGCATCGCTCGGGTGTGATCTTCGATCCCGTGGCCGGGTCGTCGGGGGCGGGGTTGAAGATCGGGATGGGCTGGAACTCCTGGGCCACGGTCTCGTCGGGCCCCACCCGCAGGCCCGCGGCCTGCTCCAGGGCGCCCGAGGTCCCCACCGGGCCGCCCAGGGCGACCAGCACCAGGCTGAGCACCGCCAAGCCGATCAGCCGGCGCACGATCCCGTCCTTCCCCCGTTCGTGTCGGCGTTCGATGGTGGCCTCGGTCATCCCGGTCATCCCACCTCCGGCGGAGCGAAGCTGAGCAGCAGGCCGGCGGCGTAGGAGTTGCAGACGTCGTCGGGCCTGCGCTGGGCGATGGCGTCACCGGGGGGCCACGTCGCCGTCAGGTAGCGCTTCCCGCCCTCGGGCATGCGCCAGCAGCCGTTCTGGGACGCGCCCGGGGCCTTGCCGTCGGGATCCCAGAACATGGGGACGGCGTCCTTCACGCACGTGTAGTCGCCGTCGTTGTAGAAGCAGGCCGGCACCTTGGGGTTGATGGAGGCGATGCGGGGGATGGCGTGGTAGCCCTTGTCGATCGACGTCGGCCCCAGGCGGGGCCCGGCCACCTGGATGCCGGTGAAGAGCTGGAACAGGTCGTCGTAGAACTCGCAGGCGGCGCCGATGACGTCGCCCCGGGGGGCGTCGGGGTCGGCCTCGCGGTGGGCCAGGAAGCACAGCTCCTCGTCCTGGAGCCCCTCCAGGGTGACGTTGGAGACCACCATGGCGTGGCGCCACACGCTCTGTTCCTGCTGGAGGGCGTTGTCCCGGCTCTCCAGCAGCCGGTCGCCGGCCACCACCCACTCCGGCCGGTAGCCGATGACCGACGCCGCCTGGGACTGCTTGGTCTCGAGGCCCCCGGCCCAGATGATCGTGGTCACCCCGGCCTGCTGGAACTGGGTCATGTTGTCGGCGGCATAGCCCGGCGGCGTGGTCGCGTCCTGGGCGTAGCCGGCGCGCGGGAAGGCCTTCTCGATGGCGAAGGTCCCCCCGCAGGCGGCGATCTGGGCCTTGACCAGCTCGGCGAAGGCCTGGAGCTCGGGCCGGTCGGGGTCGCTGGTGGAGAGGAAGCCGAGCTTGCGGGGCTGGCCGGCGTCGTTCGGGTTGCCGGAGAACGACACCGGATAGTCCTTGATCTTCTGGCACACGTAGCTCGAGTACTGCTGGGCCTGCACCTCCAGGGCCGGGAGGTAGCCCCACACCAGCTTGGGGTAGCGGGCGAAGAACGACGCCTGGCGCCCGGCGAAGGAGCCGAAGTTGAGCACGCCCCGCCGGGCCATGGTCTCCAGGTAGGCCTCGGCGTTCTCCCGGGCGTAGGAGATGACGGCGAAGGGCTTGAGCTTGGCGTAGTTGTCGACGCCCTCCGCCCGCCGTGACTCGGGGGTGTAGTCGGCGTTGTTGGAGTAGTAGGCGTAGAAGTGGACGAAGCGGTCGTAGGTCTGGAACCGGTCGTTGAAGTAGCGTTGGTAGCCCCGCAGCATGCGGATGAAGATGTGCTCGTCGTCGGTGGGGGCGTCGAGCAGGTCGAAGTACTCGCCCCGGGGCCGGCTCTCGTTGCCCCGGGAGGTGGCCAGGTCGGTCACGTAGCCGTCGAAGTAGAAGAGGATCCGCACCTCTTCCTTGCTCACGCCCTGGTAGGTGGTCCCGAAGTTGTCGGCGTTGAAGCTGGCCACGCAGGGCGGCGCCAGGGGGTCCTCCGTCTGGCGGGGCGGGCTGCCCACGCAGCGCTTGGTGGACGGGGTCTTCACCGACGGGGGCAGCTCGACGGGCGGCGGGAGGTCGGGCAGGGCCACCTCGCCGCCGGGGCCGGGACCGGCGCCGGTGCCGCCCTCCCCGGTGTCGCCCGGACCCTCGTTGAGGGCGGGGCTGGAAGCCAGACCCAGGGAGGCCAGGTTGCCGGCCGCCGGCGGGGGCGGCGGCTCGTCGTCCTCGGGCGGGACGGGGGCGTACTCGAGCGTCTCGGAGGGGTTGGCCTGGGGCAGGTTGAGGGCCGACGGGAGCACGGCGATGGCGATGACGGCCGCGACGAGCATGGCCAGCAGGGGCGGGTATTTGCGCGCCCAGGAGGGGCCCTTCCCGCGCTCCTCGGTGGTGCTCGGCACCATGCCCAATGAATCGGTCCTTTACGTCGTTTCCGGCAACATGTCGCGTTTCGACAAAAGGGACCCAACTCCCTGCTATTCAGGCTAGTGGGGCGGGCACCCGCCGGCGACGCGGCCGCCCCGGCGCTGGGCCACAATGGCGGCCCATGCCCCGCCGGATCGCCGTCCTCCTGGCCCTGGTGGCCGCCGTCGCCGGCGCCTGCAACGACGCCGAGCGGGACGCCGACGGCCAGGTGCAGACGTCCGGGGACCTGTCCGTGTACGAGCTGCGCACCGGCGACTGCTTCAACGGCGGCCAGCGGGTGGCCGAGGAGGTGGGGAAGGAGCGCACCGTCGACCAGGTCACGGCCGTCCCCTGCGGCCAGGCCCACGACAACGAGGTCTTCGCCGTCTTCGACCATCCGGCGGCCAAGGACGCCGATTTCCCGGGCGAGGAGGCCGTGAATCAGGTGGCCCAGGACGGCTGCCTGGAGCGCTTCGAGGCCTACGTTGGCCGCCCCTACGCCGGCAGTGACCTCCAGGTGGCCGTCATCGCCCCCGCCGAGAAGTCCTGGACGGAGGAGGACGACCGGGCCATCGTCTGCATCGTCTACGGCGACGGCCGCCTCACCGGCTCCCAGAAAGCCGTCCCGCGTTAGCCAAAGTCCGCTCTGAGCG
>JBOGFE010000512.1:0-7508 GCA_050741935.1 Acidimicrobiia bacterium
CGCCAGACCATCGACGGCTTCGACCGCAACCTGGCCGTCACCGCCCGCCGGAGCGAGGAGCTGGCCGAGGGCCTCGACAACCTGCCGGCCACGGTGGCGGCCGCCGACCGGGTCCTCGGCCGGGTGCCCGCCGCCACCGCCGCCGCCCTGCCCCTGTTGCGCGACCTGCTCCCGGCGGTCGAGGCGATGCCGGCGGCGGCCCGCGACCTGCGGCCGTTCCTGGTGGAGCTCCGGCCCACCCTGGCCGAGCTGCGCCCGGCGCTCTTCTCCCTCGCCGCCGTCCTGGAGGCGACCCCGAGCCTGCTGGACACGGCCCATGCCGTCGTTCCCCCGACCACGTCGCTGCTGTCCTCGCTCCTCCCCGTCCTCGACTACCTGCGCCCCTACACCCCCGAGCTGGCCGGCGTGCTCTCGAACCTGTCGTCGGCCTCGGCCAACTACGACGCCAACGGCCACTTCCTGCGCGTCTGGACGACGGCCGGCACCTCGACCCTGATCGGGGGCCCCGCCCTCAGCCCGCTCGTCGAGTCCGTTCCCGACCGCCGGCCCGGCGAGCTCGAGGGCCAGCCCGTGGCGGACGCCGCCGGGAGCCCGGTGCGTTGAGGAGGATTCCGGTGCTCATGGCTCTTCGCCTGGCGGCTCATCGCGGTGTGGTTGGGGACCCCAACCCCAACCACCGGCGGCGAGCCTCCGCCAGACCCGTATCGGTGCTCGTCTGCGCCCTGCTGGTCTCGGTGCTGGCCGGCGGCGTCGGAGCCCAGTCGACCCGGTCCGCGCTCGAGATCACCGCCGAGTTCGCCGACGCCGGCGCCATCATCCCGGGCAACGACGTCGTCGTCGACGGGGTGTAGGCGGGCGAGGTCAAGCGCCTGTCCCTGGTGGACGGGAAGGCGCGCGTCACCTTCTCGGTCGGCGCCGCCTTCACCCCTCTGCACACCGACGCCACCGCCGCCGTCCGCTCGGTGAGCCTGCTCGGGGAGCGCTACCTGGATCTGGCCCGGGGCACCCCCTCGGCGCCGGTGGTCTCCGACGGCGCCCTCCTCCCCGCGGCCCAGACCCAGCGGGCGGTGGACCTCCAGGAGATCCTCGACGTCATCGACCAGCCCACCGGCACCGCCCTGGCCGCCCTCATCGTGGCCTTCGGCGAAGGGTTGGCGGCCCGGGGCGAGGACGCCGCCGCCGCCATCGACGCCATGGAACCCGCCCTGACCGAGACGGCCCGCCTCCTCGACATCCTCGGCGCCCACAACCAGCTGCTCCAGACCCTCATCGACCGGGCCGAACCGGTGGTCGGCGCCCTGGCCGCCGAGCGGGGAGCCCGCCTCGACCGCCTGGTGGGTGCCACCGACGATCTCCTGGCCGCCACCGCCGCCGGTCGCCCCGAGCTCGAGGGGGCCCTGCAGCGCCTCCCCGGCGCCCTCGGCACGGCCCGGGCGGCGCTGGTGGACCTCTCCAACCTGGCCGGTGAGACCACCCCGGTGCTGGCCTCGCTGCGGCCCGTCACCGGGGACCTGCGCCAGATCGCCATCGAGCTGGGCAACTTCGCCGATGTCGCCGGCCCCGCCCTGGCCAGTGCCGACCCGGTCCTGGAGCGGGCCCGGGAGCTGGTGGCGGCCGCGGCCCCGGTGACAGCCGACCTGCGGGCCGCCGCCGGCGACGTGGAGACCGCGGCCAAGGCCACCCGCACGATCGTCGAGGCCCTGCCCGAGGACGCCTCCAACCTGTTGGACTTCGTCCGTAACGCCGCCCTGGCCGTGGGCGGCAGCGACACGCTCAGCCACTACCTGCGGATCTTCGTCCTGGCCACCCCGGGCAGCCTGGGGGTGCTCCCCGTCGCCGCCCCGGCCCTGGTCACCGCCGGCCCTCCGGTGCCGGCGGGGCCGATGGCGCCTCCGAGTGCCCTTCCCCTGGGGCCTCCGGTACCCGCCCTGCCCGATCTCCTCGGGCCGGTCGGCAAGCTGCTGGCCGGAGACGACCGCGGCTCCGCCACCGGGCTCACCTTCACCCAGGAGCGGTCCCTGCTCGACTACCTGCTGGGGACGGGCTGATGTTCCGCCGCGGCCTCCCCATCAACCCCAAGGTGCTGGGCGCGGTCGTCATCGTCGCCTCGCTGGTCGCCATCAGCTTCGCCTTCGTGTCCCACAAGGGCCTCCCCGGGCGGGACTACACCTACGTGGCGGCCGCCTTCGACCGGGTGCCGCCCGGGCTCCGGGAGGGCAGCGAGGTCCGGGTCCAGGGCCAGCGCGTGGGCCAGATCCACGACATCTCCTTCGAGGAGGGCGAGCCCCGGGTCGAGATGCAGCTGCCCGGCGGGTTCGTGGTCCACGGCGACGCCACCGTGCGGATCCGCTCCCGTTCCCTGCTGGGCCAGAAGTACGTCCAGGTCGATCCGGGCACGACGGCGGGCGGCCCGCTGGCCGGCGGCATCATCGGCAAGGACCGGACCACCACGGTGGTCGACATCGTCGACCTGGTCGACACCCTCGACGCCCCCACCCGGGCCGCGCTCGGAACGGCCGTCTCCGAGCTGGGGTCGGGGGCCGCCGGCCGGGGGCCGGACCTCAACGCCCTGCTCGAGGCCGCGCCCGACATGCTGGCCGACCTCAACGTGACCGGCCGGACCCTGACCGCCGAGGAGACCCGCCTGGTCGCCTTCCTGCTCACCTCCGAGCGCCTGTCGGCCCGCTTCGTCGGCCGCGAGGCGCAGCTCGAAGCCCTCATGGGCCAGCTGGGCGACACCCTGGCCGCGGTGGCCGCCGACGGGGGCGCACCCCTGGCCGAGACGGTGAAACGCCTGCCCGCCACCCTCGACGCCCTCACGCCGGCGCTGCGGGACCTGGGCGGCGCGGCCGCCATCCTCGGCCCCGCCGTCGCCGACCTCGGGCCCACGGCCGTCGCCCTCGGCGCCGCCACCCCCGACCTGCGGGCCTTCTTCCGCGAGAGCATCGGGCCGCTCCACAAGGTCCCCGGGGTGAGCGAGCTGACCACGCCGGCGCTCTCCGCCCTGACCGGCACCTTCACCGACGCCCGGCCCCTCGCCCCCGCCCTGCGGGACGCCTTCGCCTCCGCCGCCGCCCAGCTGCAGGAGATGGCGCCCTACGCCACCGACCTCGACCTCGTCCTCGACGGCCTGGCCGAGGCCTTCTCCTTGGGCGACGCCAACGGGAAGTACCTGCGGGTGGCGGCCGTGCTGGCCGCCGCCAACCAGGCCGGCAACCGCAACCCCTACCCCGCCCCCGGCGAGGCCGCCACCGACGGCCAGCGGTACACGCCGTGAGCCGCGTCCTCGCTCCCGTCGGCCGGGTCTTCCGCCCCATCGGCGACTGGCTGGGCCGGCGCTCCAAGCTCCAGCTCGGCGCGGTGTGGCTGGTGGGCACCCTCGTCTTCGGCGTGGCCCTCATGAACAAGCAGAACATCCTGCTCGCCCTGCGCCGGGGCGACACCGTCACCGCCGAGTTCGCCTCCCGCTACAAGCTGCGGGGCATCGTCTCCAAGGTCGAGGTGGCCGGTGTCCGGGTGGGGACGGTCACGGGTGTGGAAGAGCTCGCCGCCGGTGGCGCGGCGGTGGAGATGAAGCTCGACCCGGGCACCGTCGACGCCCTCGGCTCCGCCCCCGAGGCGGCGATCCGCCCCGCCACCTTCCTCGGCGGGCCCGGCCTGTCGGCCTACGTCGAGCTCACCCCCGGCGGCGACCCCGGTCCCTTCCCGGGGGAGCGGATCGGCAAGGACCACACCCACCTGCCCGTCGAGTTCGACCGCGTCTTCGAGGTCATGAACGAGGAGGTCCGGGCGGGCCTCCAGGCCACCGTGTCCGGGTTGGACACGGCCCTGACCGAGGGGGGCAAGGAGGCGCTGGGGGCCACGCTGGTCGACGCCCCCCCGGCCCTGCGGCCCGCCGCCGGCGTCCTCCACGCCACCGGAGGCACCGAGCCCGGCGACCTCCACCGGCTGGTGGTCGACCTGGGCCAGGCGGCCGCCGCCCTCACCGAGACCGACGGGGAGCTCGAGGCGGTGGTCGAGGACCTGGCCACCGTGGCCGCCACCCTGGGCGACCGGGGCCCGGAGCTGGAGCAGTCCATGGCCGACATGCCCGCCACCCTGGCCGCCGCCCGGGCCGGCCTGGCCTCGCTGGACGGGACCCTGGCCCGGCTCCAGGCCACCGCCCCCGGGGCCCGGTCGTCGGTGCAGCGGCTCACCGAGGTGCTGCGCAAGCTGCCTCCGGTGCTCGGCAAGGCCCATCCGCTGCTGGTCGACCTGCGGCCCTTGGCCGCCGACCTGAAGCCCGCCCTCGACGACCTCGCCCCCGTGGCCGGCCTCCTCGAGGAGCTGCTCTCCGACCTCGACGGCGCCGTCCTCGACCGGTTGCGCGACTCCGTCGTCCCCACCGTGCTCGGCCCCTACACGGAGACGGGCCGGTCCACCCTCCTCTACGAGGAGCTGGGCTTCTTCCTGGCCGGCTTCGACGGGGTGGCCAGCTACCTCGACAGCGAAGGCGCCCAGCTGAACTTCCACATCGGCAACAGCCTCGATTCCGTCTCGCTGCCCCTCGGCGCTCCCGCCCCGGCCGCGGCGAGTCAACCCAGCCGAGGGATGCGATGAAGAGGCTCCGGGCGACGTGGTCGCGCATCCGGACCACCAAGGGGCTGGGCCGCGACCTGGGCATCGTGGTCGGGCTCATCGTGCTGTCCTCGGCGGTGGGGGGCTACATCCTCACCCACCAGCGCATCTCCTTCCCCTGGAACGACCGGGTGGCCTTCCTGGCCGACTTCGAGGAGGCACCGGGAGTCACCCCCGGACAGGGCCAGGAGGTGCGCATCGCCGGTGTGCCGGTGGGGGAGATCACCGCCGCCGAGATCACCGGGACGGGCCGGGCCCGCCTCACCCTGTCGCTCGAGCCCCGGTACGGCACGGTCCACCGGAACGCCCGGGCCTGGCTCCGGCCCAAGAGTCCCCTCAACGAGATGTACGTCCTCCTCGACCCCGGCGCGGAGCCGGCCCCCGAGCTGCGGCCCGGGTCGGTGATCCCCCTGGCCGAGACGGCCCGGCCCATCCAGATGGACGAGGTGCTGGCCCACCTGGACGACAAGGCCCGGGAGGCCGGCGGCATCGCCCTGGCCGAAGCCGACGCCGCCCTGGCCCGGCCCGGGAGCATCCCGCCGGCCCTGCGGGCCACCGACACCGCCCTCATCGCCCTGCGCCCGGTCATGGAGGCGCTCGACACCCGCCGCGACAAGATCGCCCGGCTCGTCACCGCCCTGGCCGATATCGCCACCGCCGCCGGTGAGGACGACGCCCGCCTCGCCCGGGTGCTCGACTCGGCCCGGGAGACGCTCGACGCCCTGGCCGACCGGGACGCCGAGCTCGACGCCACCCTGGCCCAGCTGCCCGCCTTCGGCGCCGAGCTGCGCCGGGCCTCGACTTCGGTGGCGGCTCTCTCCGGGGAGCTCGACCCGACGCTCGACGGCATCAAGGCCGCCTCCGACCGCCTGCCGGGCGCGCTGGCCGGCCTGTCCGAGGTCACCGACCGGCTGGACCGCACCGTGGACCTGGCCCTGCCCGTGGTGGCCGGGGCCCGGCCCCTGGCCGCCGACCTGCGGCCGCTGCTCGCCTCCGCCCGTCCCGCCCTGGCCGACACCGTGGCCTGGAGCGGCCGCCTCGACCCGGTCACGGCCAACCTGGTGGAGCACCTCCCCGACCTGCAGGCCTTCGTCTACCGGGGCAACTCCGTCTTCTCCCTGGAGGACCCCAACGGTCCCATCCTGCGGGGTCTGGTGGTCCAGGGCCTCGACACGATCCTGTCCCTCATCGCACCCAGCCCGGGGTCCGGGGTGTCCCCGGAGGACAACACGCCGTGAGATGCTCGCCCGCCTTCCTGCGCCGGGCCCGGTCGGCCACCGTGGCCGCCTTCGTGGCCTTCATGGCCCTGATCTTCGGCGTCCTGTGGGTCAACTTCGGCGGGAACATCCCCGGCGTCACCGGTGGTTACCGGGTGACGGCGGTGCTGGCCGATACCCAGAACCTCGTCTACGACTCCGAGGTCCGCATCGCCGGGGTCCCCGTCGGCAAGATCCGGGACCTGCGGCGCACCCCCGACGGCGTCGAAGTGGGTATGGAGGTCCGGGGCGAGGCTGTCCCGCTCCACGAGGGGGCCACGGTGGTCCTCCGGGCCAAGACCCTCATCGAGGAGACGTACCTGGAGGTGACCGACGGCACCGGCTCCCCCCTGCCCGACGGGGGTCGCCTGCCGGTGTCGGCCGAGCAGCTGTCGGTCAAGTTCGACGACCTCCTCGACACGTTGCCCCCCGAGACCCGCGAGACGCTGGCATCGGCGGTGCGGCGCCTGGGGGCGGCAACCGAGGGCCAGGCGGATTCACTTTCCGCCACCCTGGCCGCCCTCGGCCGGCTGGGCCGGGACGGCCACGACGCCCTCGACGTGCTCGCCGCCCAGTCCGACGATCTGTCCGCCCTGGTGCGGGAGACGACGGAGCTGCTGGCCGTCCTCGACGAGGGCGAAGGCCAGATCGCCCGGATGGTCACCGCCGCCGAGCGCCTCACCCGGGCCTCGGCCAGCCGGGACGACAAGCTGGCCGAGACGATGCGGCTCCTGCCCGGTCTCCTGGACAGGACCCGGGCCGCCTCCCCGCCGGTGCGCCAGCTGGCCGGTGCCCTCACCCCGCTGGCCGAGCCGCTGCGCGCCGCCGCCCCCGACCTCAACGCCGCCCTGGCCGAGCTGCCGGGCACCACCGCCGAGCTGCGGGCCCTCCTCGGCCCGTTGGACCTGGTGCTGGACCGGGCCCCCGCCACCCTCACCCGGACCCCGCCGGTGGCGGCGGACGCCTCCGCCCTCATCCCGGTGCTGCGGGTCGCCCTGGCCGACCTGAACCCGATGCTGGCCTACCTCGCCCCCTACGGGCGCGACCTCGGTGCCTTCGCCGCCAACGCCGCCCAGGTGGTGACCGCGTCCCAGCCCGACGGGATCTCCGCCGGCCGCTTCCTCGTCGTCATCGACGAGTCGTTCCTGCGGGAGGTGACCGGGGTGGCCAATCCCAAGCCCCACAACGCCTACCCGCCGGCCGGCGGGGCCGCGAACCCACAACCCTTCAGCGGTACCGTTCCCCGGGTGAACGAGGAGCCGAACTGAAGCTCGCGCCGGCGCGGCGGCGGGCCGTCCTCGCCGCGGTGGCGCTCCTGGCCGTCGCCCCCGCCGTCGCCGCCGGCATCGCCCGCCTCGAGGTCGACACCGCCATCGGGTCGCTCCTCCCCGCCGGCGACCCCGCCGTGCGCACCTGGGAGGACACCCAGGCCGCCTTCGGCGCCGACCCGGTGGTCGTCCTCTTCGAGGACGAGCCCGGGGTGCTGCTCCAGCCGGAGGCGGTGCGCAAGCTGGTCGAGCTGGAGGGCCGCCTGGCCGGGCTGGCCGACGTGGCCGTGGTCTACGGCCCGGGGACCACGCTCAACCAGATCGCCATCCAGCTGAACGAGCTGCTGATCTCCATCACCGCCCGCCG
>JBOGFE010000513.1:0-6631 GCA_050741935.1 Acidimicrobiia bacterium
CACGCGGCCGCCCCCGGCCACCGGGGTCCCGGCCACGAGGCGGCAGTGCCGGGCGGCACCGGGCCGGGGGCCACGCCCGGGAGGGGCGCGACCCCGGGCACCTCGTCGTAGCGGCGCCGGCCCCAGCGCAGCCAGGACCACTCCGGGCCGGCGTCGCCGGGGTGGGTCACCTCGCCGGGCCGGGCCGGAACCCGGCGCATGCCCCGGGCTCCGCGCGGTCCCCGGACCAGGAGCCCCTGGCGGCGC
Organism: Acidimicrobiia bacterium; assembly: GCA_050741935.1. GTDB lineage: Bacteria > Actinomycetota > Acidimicrobiia > IMCC26256 > BP-133 > CAWBJP01. The sequence goes on from JBOGFE010000513.1 coordinate 247, forward strand.
AGCCAGTCGTCGTCGTAGACGGTGTCGGAGTAGCGGTGCCCCTCGTCGGGGAGCAGGGCGACGACCGTGGCGTCGGGGTTGGTCCGGGCCCACCACCGGGCCACCAGCCAGCCGGCCCCGCTGGTGGGGCCCATGAACAGGGCGTGGTGGCGGTGCAGGGCCCGGGTGGCGGCGAACGCCTCCCGGGCCGAGACCCAGTGCACGTCGTCGAAGAGGCTGTGGTTCAGGTTCGGGGGCATGAGGCTGTTGCCCAGGCCCCGGACCCGCCGGGGAGCGTCGTGGTGCCCGAAGAGGACACTGCCGGGTGTGTCCACCGCCACCGACACCACGTCGTGGCCGGCGGAGCGCAGGAAGCGGGTGGTGCCGCACATGGAACCGCCGGAGCCCACCGGGCCGACGAGGCAGTCGACCGGCCCGATGGTGGCGGTGAGGGCGTCGGCCAGCGCCCGGTAGGCGCCGGGGTTGTCGGGGTTGGCGTACTGCGACGGCAGGAAGTGGCGGGGGTGGCGGTCCCGCATCTCCTCCACCCGGTCGAGCCGGGACTGTTGCAGCCCGCCCACGGGAGCGGGCCGCTCGACGATGACGACCTGGGCCCCGAGGTCGCGCAGCCGCCGGCGGAGGGCGGGGTCGACGGCGGGGTCGGAGACGAGCACGAGAGGATGGCCCCGCAGGGAGCACTCCATGGCCAGGGCCAGCCCGAAAGTCCCCGACGTCGTCTCGATGACGACGGTCCCCGGCTCGAGCCTGCCCTCGGCCCGGGCCCGGTCCAGGATGTAGCGGGCGGGCAGCAGCTTCATGAGCGTGAAGGCGGCGCCGAAGAGGTTGGGCCCGAGCCGCACCATGCGGGGCAGCTCCAGGGCGGTGGTGATGCTGGGGGCGATGTCCCGGGCCCGCTCGGGGAAGGCCGGGGGGTGCATCGTCGATGTCGCCTCAGCCAAGAGTGGCTCCTCCTTTGCACCGGTACCGCTTGGGGGCCGTGGCTCGGGGTGCCCACGCTTTGGTCTCTCCGGTCCAGAGTTCGGGGCGACCCTGGATGACAGTTCGACCGTAACGACCCTGCGCGAACGCTCCCTTGGGTTGAGGGGAAGCCGAGGTGAACGTCTGGAGGTTTGTAAGGGGCATCCGTTCGCCATCTTCAACCATAGGCGCGCCTAACGCAAGGGGCATTTTGTAGCTAGGCTCTTACTAAAAGGACCGGCTACCGATGGCTCAGGAGGAGGTTGCGCCCGACCGCTGCCGGGCCCGGAAGGCGGCCACATTGGTGCGGTTGCCACAGGTGGCGGGGTCGCAGTAGCGCCGGGACCGGTTGCGCGAGGTGTCGACGAAGACCCGCGAGCACCCGATCGCCGAGCACAGCCGCAGGCGGTCCAGCCCGTGGTCGCGGATCACGATGGCCAGGCCCATGGCGGACTCGGCGGCCATGTGCGCCACCAGGGACGACTCCGGGGGCGTGAAGTGCAGATGCCAGGGCTCGCCGTCGTGATCGCTCAGCTGGGGCAGCGCGCTGGCTCCGGCCAGCAGGTTGTTGAGCAGGGCCACCACCGACGGCTCGTCGGCCATGACGAAGGCGCTGCGCAACTGGTCCCGGAGCGAGCGGACCTCGGCCACATCCGATCCCGTCACCGGCCGGCCATAGCTGTCACGGTGATCCTGGAGGAACCCGGTCAGGTGCTCCGGGTCGGTCAGCTCATCGTCGCCGGAGATGTAATCCAGTGTGTTCACCAGGTCGACGGCCGTCACCACCGACAGGCTGGTGTAGGTATCGAAGTTCAAATCCCGGTTCCTTGACAGCTGGGGGTTACGGTAAGCACCTCACAGAAGGATAGCCCTTTCAAGTCCGGCTGTTCACGCTCAGCGACCGGCCGGGCGGCCCCGGGTAGCCTGCGGGGGCGCATGCCTGCGACGCCGGCCCCCGGGGCGAGCCCCTTCTCCCGCCTGGCCCTGGCCCACGCCCTGAGCGTCGGGGGGGACACGCTCATCGCCGTGGCCCTGGCCGGGTCGATCTTCTTCAACGTCTCGGCCGACGCCGCCCGGCCCAAGGTGCTCCTCTATCTGGCCGTGACCATGGTGCCCTTCGCCCTGGTGGCGCCGGTCATGGGTCCCGTCCTCGACCGCACCCGGGGCGGCCGCCGGGTGGTGCTGGCCGGCTGCGCCGCCGGACGGGCCCTGCTCTGCCTGCTCATGGCGGACCACATCCACTCGATCCTCTTCTACCCCGAGGCCTTCGGCTCCCTGGCCCTCTCCAAGGGTGCCCTGGTGGCCAAGAGCGCCCTGGTGCCGGCCGTCGTTCCCGACGATGGCGCCCTGGTCGAGGCCAACTCCCGGCTGGCGCTCATCGCCGTGCTGGCCGGAGTGGCGCTGGCGCCGATCGGCGCCGGCGTGGCCGCGCTCCTCGATTCCCCCTGGGTGCTGCGGCTGGGAACGCTGGTGCTGGCGGCGGCGGCGGTGGCCGCGTTCCGGATTCCGCCGGCCAAGAAGGTGGCCCCGCCCGCCGCCCCCGAGGAGGTGGCCGAGCTGCGGGCGCGACCCGTGCTCCTGGCGGCCACCGCCATGGCCGTCCTGCGGGCCGGCGTCGGCTTCCTCACCTTCGTCGTGGCCTTCGCCGGGAAGCGGGACCACGAGCCGGCGTGGTGGTTCGGCGTCGTGCTGGCCGCCGGAGCGTTCGGCGGGCTGATCGGGGCCGCGGCCGCTCCACCGCTCCGGCGCCGGGTGCGGGAGGAGACGATCCTGATCGCCGCGCTTCTGGTGCCCGCCGTGATCGGCATCTTCGGGGCCCGGGGCTTCTCCCGCCTCGGGGTGGCGCTGGTGGCGGCGGTGGTGGCGGTGGGGGCGTCGGCCGGCCGCCTGGCCTTCGACAGCCTGGTCCAGCGCGACGCCCCCGATGCCGCCCGGGGCCGGACCTTCGCCCGCTTCGAGACGCGATTCCAGCTGGCCTGGGTGGCCGGCGCCTTCATCCCCGTGGCCGTGCCCATGCCCGGCCGGCTCGGCTTCCTGATCCTGGCCGTCGGCCTCGGCTTCGCCGGGCTCTCCTACCTGGCCGGCGTGCGCGCCTCCCGCGTCGTCGCCTGAGCCAGGTCGGTGCCGGCGGGCTTGCGCTCGGGGACCTCCCGGCCCATCCAGGCGGCCAGCTCCCACATGCGCTCGGCCAGGGTGGCCAGTTCGGCGGGGAGGAGCGCCTGGGGGCCGTCACATTTGGCGGTCTCGGGCCGGGGGTGCACGTCGATCATGACGCCGTCGGCCCCGGCGGCCACCGCGGCCAGGGTCATGGGCGCCACGAGGGAGCGGGAACCCGTCCCGTGCGACGGATCGACGATCACCGGCAGGTGGGACTTGGCCTGCACCACGCTGACGGCGGAGAGGTCGAGCGTGTTGCGGGTGGCCGGCTCGAAGGTCCGGATGCCCCGCTCGCACAGGATGATGTGGAGGTTGCCGGTCGAGGCGGCGTACTCGGCGGCCAGCAGCCACTCCTCGATGGTGGCGGACAGGCCCCGCTTCAGCATCACCGGCCGGCCGGTGAGCGAGCAGGCCCGCAGCAGGTCGAAGTTCTGCATGTTGCGGGCGCCGATGCGGAACACGTCGACCACCTCGACGAGGGCGTCGACCTCCTGGGGGTGGAGGACCTCGACCACCACCGGCAGGCCGAAGCGCTCCTTCTGCTCGGCCAGGATCTCGAGCCCGGCCGGCCCCAGGCCCTGGAAGGCGTAGGGCGACGTGCGGTGCTTGTAGAGGTCGCCCCGCAGCACGGTGGCGCCGGCGGCGGCCGCCGCCGCGCATGCCTCGCCGGCCTGGGCGGCGTCCTCCACCGCGCAGGGCCCGGCGATGAGGGAGAAGGTGTTGCCCCCGACGACGCCCGTCCCCACCGGGACGGCCGAGCGCCGGTGCCCCTCCCGGGCGGCCACCAGCTTGTAGGGCGACGAGACCCGCATCGTCCGCTCCACGCCGGGCAGGACCAGGAGGTGGGAGAGATCGCCGGCGGCGTCGACGTCCCCGATGGCGCCCACGACGGTCGTCTCCTGGCCCCGGGAGACCGACGTCCGCAGGCCGTAACGGCCCAACGCCTCGATCACGCCTTCGATCTCGGCTTCGCTGGCCTGAGGTTGCATGACCACGATCACGGCTGTTGTCCCCTCAACATGAAAAGAACCGCCGGGCCCTCTACATGAAAAGCGCTGCCCCTCGACATGAAAAAGCCCGGCCGGTCGGCCGGGGCGTTCCGGGACAGGATCCTACCGATCAAAGCTCCAGACGGGCCAGCCACAGCCCGGGAGCCTCGAGCTCCGAGGCGGTGGGGAGGAACTCCTCGCCGGCCAGGAGGGGCTCGAGCCCGCCCGCTCCGACCCGCTCCTCCACCCCGGCACAGAAGGCGGCGGCGGTGTCGTGGGTGCGCCCGCTCGGGTCCAGGCCGAGGAGGCGCTGGACGAAGCGGTCCGCCTCCGACCGCTCCAGGCGGTGGCGGCGCCGGGCCTCCCGGATCACCCCCACGGTGGGCACCATCGGCGCAGCCAGACGGTCCACCACCCGGTCGGCGTAGCTCTCGAGCACCGCCGTCGTCAGCTGCAGGCGGTCGAGGATGGCCTGCTGGGCCGGCGACGTCATGGCCCCGAGCATGGCGTCGGGATTGCCGAGGAGCCCTTCCAGGGAGGACGGGTCGGTGAGATCGAGCCCGCCGAGCTGGGCCTGGAGGGCGTCGGGGTCGACGTGGAAGGAGCCCACGTACTCGTTGGCCAGGCGGACGAGCCGGGCCCGGACCCAGCCGCGGGAGCAGATGCGGGAGCGCACCGACTCGGAGAGGGCCAGGTGGAAGCGGAGGTCGTCGGGGGGAATCGACCAGGCGGCGTGGAACGCCTCGAGGTTGGGGACGATCACCGCCGGCGGGGTGGGGTCGGCCACGGGCAGCAGGAAGTCGTGCTGGCTCAGGAGCCCCTGGGCCAGCTGGCCCACCATGAACCCGCACTGCACTCCGAGCAGGAGCGGCCCGAGCGCCCCCATCATCCCGGCCAGCGGGTTCATCTCGGGCGGCATGTCTTCGGGGACGGCGGCGTCGCCCTGGAGCGTGACGGCCAGGCGCTCGAGCACGGGCTTGAGCTGGGTCAGCCCCCGCTCGGCCCACTGGGCCCGATCCAGGGCCTCGAGGGGCGGCCCGGGCGGAGGCTGGCCGGTGTCGGCCAGGACGTGGGCCTCGGCGGCGGTGGCCACTTCGGCCAGCCGGGTCCGCTCCGCCGGTCCCACCACCGGCGGGGGCTCGCCCGGCGCCGGCGGCTCGAGACCGGGGAAACCGGGGAGGCCGGGAAGGCCCGGCATGCCCGTCCCGCTGCCCGCAACCCATTGCGCCACCTGGCCCGCCACCTGCCAGTGCACCGGGCCCCCGGCCTGGAGGAATCTCAACATCTGATTGAGATCGAAGCCCCCGAAGGGCCCGAAGGGTTGAGGGGGATCGCTCACTGCCTGACAGTCTATGGGTATGAGCGGCGTGGCAATCACGGGGGTGGCCGGGTTCCTGGGCCAGGGGCTCCTGCGGCGCCTGGCCTCGGGAGCGTCCGAGCGCCTGGTGGGGCTGGACATCGCCGGCCCCGCCTTCCGCCCCCGCGACCTGGAGATGCACCAGGTCGACGTGACCCGGGCCGATCTGGCGCCCCTGCTGGAGAAGGTCGAGGTCCTCGTCCACCTGGCCGGTGTCCACGACGCCATCCCCGACGACGACCTCATGGCCCGGGTCAACGTGGCCGGCAGCCGGCGGGTGCTGGAGGCGGCGGAAGCCGCCGGGGTGCGCAAGGTCGTCCTCGTCTCCAGTGCCACCGTCTACGGCGCCTGGCCCAACAACCCCATACCCCTGAACGAGGATGCCCCGATGCGCCCCAATCCGGGGTTCCCTCTGGCCGCCCACAAGGCGGAGGCCGAACGCCTGCTGGCCGAATGGAAGACCACCCATCCCCAATCGGTGGCCACCGTGCTGCGACTCGCCACCGTGGTCGGGCCCGGGGCCGACCACGCCCTGGCCCGGCTGCTCCGCTCCCGGTTGCCCCTCGGGCTGGCCGGAGCGTCGGCTCCCGTGCAGTTCCTCCACGAGGAGGACGCCGTGGAGGCGCTGGTGCTGGCCGTGGCCCGCGACCTCCCCGGGGTCTACAACGTGGCCGCCGACGGCTGGCTGTCACGCGACGACCTGCGGGGCGTGCTCGGGCGCCGGGTCCAGGCCGGGATCGGACCCGAGCTGGCCGAGAGGGCGCTCGGCCGGTTGTGGCCCGCCGGGCTGGCCGACCTCCCCCCCACGGCCATCCCCTACCTGGTCCACCCGTGGGTGGTGGCCATCGACCGCCTGCGGGCGGCGGGCTGGTCGCCGGGCCACTCCAACGAGGAGGCCGTCCTGGCCTGTGTCGAGCAGCGCCCA
>JBOGFE010000514.1:0-4057 GCA_050741935.1 Acidimicrobiia bacterium
CTCTCCCACCGTCCGGAGCACCTCGTAGTCGTCCTCGCCTCCCTCGGGCACCGAGGGGTGGGCGGGGTTGGGCACCCCGAGGGCGAGGTCCCGCAGCCGGGCTTCGGCTTCCGCCAGGCCGGGTTCGGCGGCGGCCAGCTCGTCCTTGAGGGCGGAGGCGGCGGCGATCTTGGCCGGGCGCTCGTCGGGGGAGGCTTCCTTGATCTCCTTGCTGGCGGCGTTCTGGCGGGCCCGGAGCGCCTCCACCTCGGTGCGCAGCGCCCGGGCGGCCTCGTCGGCGGCGAGCACGTCGTCGAGCAGTCCGTCGGGCACGCGCTTGCGCTCGATCCCCTGCCGGTAGGCGGGGTCCTCCCGGAGGGCCCGGAGGTCGATCACCCTTGGACCTGCGAGCGGAGGTCGTCGACCCAGGCGGTGGCCGCCTTCCAGGCCTTGCCCGCTGCCTTCCGCCGGGCCTCGCCCTCGCCCTCGCCCGCCACCGGGTAGGAGCCGAGGAACTTCACCGTGTGCTTGGCGGCCAGGTTGCGCAGCACGTCGGCCACCAGCTCGTCGGTGATGTGGCCCTCGCAATCGATGAAGAAGCAGTAGTTCCCCAGCCCTCGCTTGGTGGGCCGGGACTCCAGCTTGGTCAGGTTGACCGCCCGGGCCGCGAACTCCTGGAGGATGGCCAGCAGGGAACCCGGCCGGTCCTGGGACTGGAAGACGACGATGGTCGTCTTGTCGTGCCCGGTGCGGGCCGGGATGCCCCGGCCGAGCACCACGAAGCGGGTCTGGTTCTCCGGGTGGTCCTCCACGTCACCGGCCAGGACCTCGAGGCCGTAGAGCCGGGCAGCCAGGGTGGTGGAGATGGCGGCGCGCCCCGCGGCCCGGGACCGGGCCACCTGCTGGGCCGCCTCGGCGGTGGAGTTGGCCGCCCCGACCTCGACGTTGGGCAGCTTGGCCGCCAGCCAGTCGCGGCACTGGGCCACGGCGTGGGGCATGGAGACGACGGTCCGGATGTCGGACAGGCCGGTGCCCGGCTTGGCGCACAGGTTGAGGGAGATGGCGAGCACGACCTCGCGCTGGATGAGCAGGTCGGAGTCGAACCCCAGGGTGTCGAGGGTGAGGTTGACCGAGCCCTCGATGGCGTTCTCGATGGGGACGATCCCGAGGTCGGCTTCGCCCTGTTCCACGCTGAGAATGACCTCGGAGATGGACCGGATGGGCACCAGCTCGGCCGCGGCCAGGTCGGCCTGGGACAGCAGCGCCTCCTCGGTGAAGGTGCCCGGAGGGCCCAAAAAGGCGACCTTGGTCATGGGCACGGCGGGAGGAATGTCGGGGGGCGGTGGGCGCGGGAGGTCACGGCGCGTCATCCTATTCACGCCCATGGACGAACCGACCCTGCGGGAGATCCTGGAGAACGTGGCCGGAGGGGCCACTTCTGCCGACGCCGCCTTCGAGCGCGTCCGGACCCTGCCCTTCGCCGATCTGGGCTTCGCCCGGGTCGACCACCACCGCGAGCTCCGCCAGGGATTCCCCGAGGCGGTGTACTCGCCGGGCAAGACCCCCGAGCAGTGCATCGCCATCGTGACCGAGCTGCTCGAGGGCCCGACCGGCGGGCCGGTCCTGCTCACCCGGGCGGAGGCCGACCTGGCGGCGACCGTGCTCCGCGCCGTCCCCGGCGGTACCTACCATCCCGTCGCCCGCCTCGGGGTCTGGCGGCCGGCGACGCGCCGGGCCGGCACCGCCGTCGTGACCTGCGCCGGCACCGCCGACCTCCCGGTGGCCGAGGAGGTGGCCGCCACCCTGGAGGCGCTGGGCTGGCCCCCCGCCCGGCTCAACGACGTGGGGGTGGCCGGCCTCCATCGCCTCCTGGCCGACGAACCCGTCCTGCGCTCGGCCGACGTCGTCGTGGTGGTGGCGGGGATGGAGGGCGCCCTGGCCTCGGCGGTGGGGGGCCTGGTGGCCGTCCCCGTGGTCGCCGTCCCCACCAGCGCCGGCTACGGCTCGTCCCTGGAGGGGATCACGGCCCTGCTCGCCATGCTGGCCAGCTGCGCCCCGGGGGTGGCCGTGGTCGGCATCGACAACGGCTACGGCGCCGCCTGCGCCACCGCCCGCATCCTGGGCTCCCGGGAGGAGCGCCGATGATCACCGCCTGGTTCCACTGCTTCGCCGGGATCGCCGGGGACATGGCCCTCGGGGCCTGCCTCGACGCCGGCGCCCCGGTCGACGAGGTGCGCGAGATCCTCGGGCGCCTCCCCATCCGGGGCTGGGCCCTCACCCCCGAGCCGGTCATGCGGGGCGGCCTGGCCGCCACCCGGGCGGTGGTGGTGGCCAAGGAGGACACGGTGGCCCGCACCTACTCCCACATCGCCGGGCTGCTCGAGGAGGCCCGCCTGCCCGACCGGGTCCGGGACCGGTCCGGCCGGGTGTTCCGGGCGCTGGCCGAGACCGAGGGTCGCCTCCACCGCCGCCCGGTGGGCCAGGTCCACTTCCACGAGGTCGGGTCCCTCGACGCCATCGTCGACGTGGTCGGCACCTGCGCCGCCCTCGAGACCCTGGGTGTCGACACGGTCGCCTCCTCCCCGGTGGCGGTGGGGACGGGCATGGTGCGCACCTCGCACGGGATGTTGCCCAACCCCGCCCCGGCGGTGGTCGACCTGCTCAAGAACGCCCCCCTGGCCGGCCTCGACGTCAACGTGGAGCTCACCACGCCGACCGGTGCGGCCCTGCTGGCCGGCCTGTGCGAGCGGTTCGGTCCGCTGCCGCCGATGCGGGTGAGGGCCACCGGCTTCGGAGCGGGGACGAGAGAGCTGGAAGCCATCCCCAACCTGCTCCACCTGGCCGTGGGCGAGGCCGCCGACGAGGGGTCCGGCACCGGGGCCAGCCCGGGCCAGCCCCTGGCCCTCCTCGAGGCCAACCTCGATGACGTCTCGGGGGAGGTCGTGGCCCACGCCGTGGATGCCCTCCTCGAGGCCGGCGCCCTCGACGCCTGGACCACCGCGGTGACCATGAAGAAGGGCCGGCCCGGCGTGGTCGTGGCCGCCCTGTGCCACGTGGCCGACGCCCACCAGCTGCGGGACCTGCTGGCCCACGAGACCGGCACGCTCGGCGTTCGCCTCTCCCAGCTCGAGCGCTGGCCCTTCGCCCGCTCGGTGGAAGAGGTGGTGGTCGAGGGGCTGCCGGTGCGCATCAAGCGGGCCGCCCGCCGGGTGAAGGTCGAGTACGAGGATGCCGCCCGGGTGGCCCGGCGCACGGGACTGCCCCTGCGGGAGGTGCTCTTCCGGGCCGAGGCGGAAGCCCGGGACCGGGGCGACGACCCCGAACCCGACGCCGCCAGCTGACGGCCGGTGCCGATCCGGGCCCCGGGATGGCCGGCCGCCCGTTTCGCCTCCCCCCGGTGAACGATAGGTTTCTCGGGAGAGAACTCGCTGGGAGGCTCCGTTGACCACCGCACCGCTGTCCCGGGCTGAGCCGTTGCCCATTCCGGACGACTTCCCCGTGGAGTGGTCCGACCCCGCCGACGAGGCCCGGCTGTGGATGCGGGACCGGATGCACTGGCCCGACCCGGTCTCCCCCCTCGCCTTCTCGGTCCTGGCCGAGGCCTTTCCGGCCGGGATCGGCGCCGCCGCCCGGGCCTTCGCCGCCCCCATCGGCGACTTGGCCATGCAGCGCATCAACTCCTACTTCTACCTGGGGATGGCCCCTCCTCCGCCGGTGGCGCCCGAGGAGATGGCGGTCGCCGCCGCCCGGTCCCAGCGCGCCCTCGACGGGGCCATGGCCCGGATCCACGACGCCTGGGAACGCGAGATCCTGCCCGAGATCCATCTCCACCTGGCCGCCTGGGAGGCGTTCGACCTGCCCGGGGCGACCACGCCCGAGCTGCTGGTCCATCTCGACGACACGATCATCCGCTTCACCCGGCTCATGGAGCTGCACTTCCTGGCCGTCTTCCCCGCCTACCTGGCCCTCTCCGAGCTCGACGAGCTCCACCGGGAGCTCCTGCCCGGGGACCGGGCCTTCGACGCCTACCGGCTGGTGGCCGGCTTCGCCAACAAGACGGTGGAGGTGGGCCACGCCC
>JBOGFE010000515.1:0-7801 GCA_050741935.1 Acidimicrobiia bacterium
GCCCAGGGCTACGAGGCCGGCGGCCACACGGGCGAGATCGCCCCCATGGTGCTCGTGCCCGAGATCGTCGACGCCGTGGCCCCGCTCCCGGTCCTGGCCGCCGGCGGCATCGCCGGCGGCCGGCAGATGGCGGCGGCCATGGCCCTCGGGGCCCAGGGGGTGTGGACAGGCTCGGTCTGGCTCACCACCACCGAGGCCGAGACCCATCCCGTGGTCAAGGACAAGTTCCTGGCCGCCGGCTCCGGCGACACCATCCGGTCCCGGTCCCTCACCGGCAAGCCCGCCCGTCAGCTGCGCAGCGCCTGGACCGAGGCCTGGGATCGGCCCGACTCGCCCGGGGCGCTCCCCATGCCCCTCCAGCCTCTCCTGGTCGAGTCGGCCCGGCGGCGGATCACCCGGGCGGCGGCCGCCGGCCACCCCGGCGCCACCCAGCTCATCAACTACTTCGTGGGCCAGGTGGTGGGGTCGCTGGACACGGTGCGCCCCGCCCGCCAGGTGGTCTACGACATGGTCGAGGAGTACGTCGACACCGTCACCCGGCTCTCCGGCGGCCTCGAGACGTGAACCGCTTGTGAAGGTCCCGCCCATCGAGGATGATCTTCGCCCCAGGTCGCCAGAGACGGAGGATCTCCCATGTTCAAGGAGTCGTTGGGCAAGCTGACCCAGGGCCAGGACCTCACCGAGGCCGAGCTGACCGAGTTCGTCGAGGGCATGCGGGACGACGAGGTCACCGACGTCCAGATCGCCGGGCTGCTCGTCGCCCTGCTCATGAAGGGCCCCACCGTCGACGAGGTGGCGGCCATCGCCCGGGCCATGCGGGCCAACTGCGTGCAGATCCAGCCTCAGGTCGAGGGGAACCTCACCGACATGTGCGGCACCGGCGGCGGGCTCACCACCTTCAACGTGAGCACGGCCAACGCCATCCTGACGGCCTCGGCGGGCGTGCCCGTGGCCAAGCACGGCAGCCGCTCCATCTCCGCTTCCTCGGGCAGCGCCGACGCCCTCGAGGCCCTCGGCGTGGTGGCCGAGCTGACCCCCGACCAGGGCCGCCGGCTCATCGAGCAGGTCGGGATCAGCTTCCTCTATGCCCCCGCCTTCCACCCGCTCATGCTCAAGGTCTTCTTCCCCGAGCTGGCGCTCGGCATCAAGACGATCTTCTTCACCATCATCGGCCCGCTCATCAACCCGGCCGGGGCGCCGCACCACATGATGGGTGTCTACAAGCCGGAGCTCGTCGACCTGGTCGGCCAGGCCGTGGCCCAGCTGGACATGCAGCACGTGGTGGTGGCCCACGGCCTCGACGACGGCAACCCCGGCGCCGGTCTCGACGAGATCTCCATCCTCGGCCCCACCGACATCGCCGAGGTGACCGGCACCAAGGTGGAGCGCTACCAGATCACCCCGGAGGACTTCGGGCTGAAGCGGGCCACCTTCGAAGAGGTCAAGGGCGGCGACCCGGCCTACAACGCCACCGTCATCCGCGACATCTTCGAGGGCAGGGACCAGGGTCCCCGGCGGGACTTCCTGGCCCTCAACAATGCCTTCACCCTCTACGTGGCCGGGGTGGCCAAGAGCCCCGAGGAGGGTCTACGCCTGGCCCAGGAGAACCTCGACTCGGGCGCCGCCAGCGCCAAGCTGACCGAGTTCGCCGAGGCATCGCAGGCCATCGCCGCCACTTCGTGACCAGGAGTCTGGCGGCGTCGATCCGGCTCCGGCAGCACGAGCATCTGATGCCCGTGCTGTCGGAGATCAAGGTGCGCTCGCCCAAGGAGGGCGACCTGCTGCGGGGCCGGGCGCCCGAGGACCTGGCCGGGGCCATGGCCGCCTGCCCCATCGCCGGCCTGTCGGTGGTGACCGCGGCGGACGACTTCGGCGGTGACCTCGACATCGTCCGCCGCGTCCGGCCGGTGGTGGAGGTCCCCATCCTGCGCAAGGACTTCCTCCGGACCGAGGCCGACCTGGACGAGACGGTGGCGGCCGGCGCCGACGCCGTGCTGCTCACGGTGTGCCTGCAGGACGACGAGGAACTGGCCCGGCTCCATGCCGCCGCCCAGGCCCGGGGCCTCGAGACGCTCGTCGAGGTGCACGACGAGGACGACGTGCGCCGGGTCAGGGCGCTGGGGCTGCGCCCGGACGTGCTCGGCATCAACAACCGCGACATCCTCGTGCGCGAGGTCGACGACGGCGACGTGACCGTCACCGAGCGGCTGGCGGCGGTCTCGCCGCCGGGGGCGCTGCTGCTGTCCGAGAGCGCCATCGCCGGGCCCGGTGACGCCGTCCGGGCCCGGGTGGCCGGGGCCGACGCCGTGCTCGTCGGCACCGCCATCCTGCAGGCGCCCGACCCCGGGGAGGCCATCCGGGCGCTGGTCGGGGTGGGCTGGCCATGACCGGCTCCGGCTAGGCCGGTCTAGGGTCCCTCGTCGTGGTCCGGGTCAAGATCTGCGGGATCACCAACCTCGACGACGCCGGCATGTGCGTCGAGGAGGGCGCCGATGCGCTCGGCTTCGTGGTCGAGCATCCCCAGGCCAATCCCTGGAACCTGACCCGGGCCCGGGCCGGCGAGCTGATGCGGTCGGTGCCTCCCTTCGTCACCCGGGTGGCCGTGGTCGGCGGCGACGCCGGGTGGATCCTGGGCATCGCCGAAGCCGTCGTGCCCCACGCGCTCCAGCTCCACCGCGACGAGACCGAGGCCTGCGTCCGGGAGGTGGCCCGGGCCCTGGAGGGCAGCGGCATCCAGGTCCTCAAGGCGCTGCGGATCGACCCCACCGCCGACCTGCCCACCTCCCACTGGGTGGAGCAGGCCCGGCGCTTCGTCGGGGCCGGCGCCGATGCCATCCTGGTCGACTCCGTGACCGCCGACCGTCCGGCGGGGACCGGGCAGGCCGTGGCCGTCGACCGGGCCCGGGCGGTGGTGGAGGCCCACGACCGTCCCTCCATCCTGGCCGGCGGCCTCACCCCGGAGAACGTGGCCTCGGCCATCCGGGCGGTGACGCCCTACGCCGTCGACGTGATCAGCGCCGTGGAGGACGCCGGGCATCGCAAGGTGCGCGAGCGCGTCCGGGCCTTCATCGCGTCGGCCAGAATGCCTCCATGAGCGAGGACGGCGTCACGCCGGTGGCGGCCATCGACATCGGCACCAACAGCTTCCACCTCGTCATCGCCCGGCCGGCGGAGAACAACCGCTTCGAGATCCTCGACCGGGAGAAGGAGGTCGTCCGGCTCGGTTCGGGGTCGGGGGACATGAAGACGCTCGAAGCCGAGGCCATCCAGCGGGGCGTCGCCGCCCTGGCCCGCTTCCGGCGCATCGCCGACTCCTTCGGGGCCGAGATCCACGCCGTGGCCACCAGTGCCGTGCGCGAAGCCGAGAACCGGGCCGAGTTCCTCGACGCCGTCGCCCGGGAAGCGGGCATGTCCGTCGAGGTGATCTCCGGGGTGGAGGAGGCCCGGCTCATCCACCTGGGGGTCCTCCAGTCCGTGCCCGTGTTCGACCAGCAGGTCCTGGTGGTGGACATCGGCGGGGGCAGCACCGAGTTCGTGGTCGGGATGGGGGGCGACGTGTTCGACGCCCGCAGCCTCAAGGTCGGCTCCATCCGGATCACCGAGCGGTTCTTCCGCAAGGAGCCGGTGAAGAAGAAGGCCCTCGAGGATGCCCGCACCTTCATCCGCAGCTTCCTCACCCCGATCCGGCGGATGGTCGACGCCCAGGAAGGCTTCGAGGTGGCGGTGGGCAGCTCGGGCACCATCCTGAACGTCGCCGAGATGGTCAACGCCCGCCGGGGGGAAGGTCCGCGGCGCCAGCGGGGGAACGCGACGTTCACCGCCGCCGAGCTGGACGAGATCGTGGCCGAGCTCGCCTCCCATCCCGGGGCCAGGGACCGGGAGTCCGTGCCCGGTCTCGACCCCCGGCGCGCCGACATCATCCTGGGCGGAGCCCTGTTGCTGGAACAGGTCTTCGACGTGCTCGGCATCGAGGAGATGGTGGTCTCCGACTTCGCCCTGCGGGAGGGGGTGCTCCTCGACGTCCTGCGCCGGCGCCAGGCGGGCACCCTCGGTCACCTGCGGGACCTCCGCTTCGCCAGCGTCCAGCACCTGGCCGCCCTGACGCCCGACGAGCGCCCCCACTGCGAGCGCATCGCCGCCATGGCGCTGCAGCTCTTCGCCGAGACCGAGCACCTCCACCGCCTGCCCTACGAGTGTCAGGAGTGGCTCGAGGCGGCCGCCCTGCTGTGCAACGTGGGGCTCGTCATCAGCCACGACCGCCATCACCTCCACAGCTACTACGTCATCCGCAACACCGAGCTGCTCGCCGGCTTCACCGACCACGAGATCGAGCTGATCGCCCTGGTGGCCCGCTACCACCGCAAGTCGGCCCCCAAGGCCCGCCACCCCGAGTACGCCCGCCTGGACGAGTCCGACCAGTACGTCGTCAAGGTGCTGGGCGGCCTGCTGCGGGTGGCGGCCGGCCTCGACCGCACCCGGTCGATGGCCATCACCCGGGTCCGGGCCAAAGGCGGCGAGAACGGCGCCCCGCTGCGGATCGTCGCCGAGACCGCGCCCGGCGTCGACGTCGACCTCGAGCTCTACTCGGCCCGCAGCCGCCAGGACCTCCTGGCCGAAGCCCTGGGCGTGGAGGTCAGGATCGAAGCCAAGAAGAAGCCGGCCCGCCGGACCGACGTGGCCGCGGCCCACCCCTCCGTCGGATCGGCCCACAACTCCCACGGAGGCGGCACATGATCCTGGCCCTCTTCGCTTCCTGGCTACTCGCCTACGGCCCGACCAAGACGGAGCCCGAATCCGCCTTGAACATCGTGATCGGCGTTGCCTCCATCGTGGTCTTCGCCGGCGTGCTCTTCGCCCTCCGGGCCCGTGGCCGCCGTGCCGCCGGCCGTCGGCCGCCTCCCGAGTGAGGGGGCGTCAGCCGGGTCTGACTTCGACGAACCCCGCGGCGGTGAAGTCTCCGTCGAAGGCGAGCGCTTCGGTGAGCCGCCGCCGGCGCATGACGCTGAAGGACACCGCGTCGACGAAGGAGTACTCCCGCTCATCGTGGCGCTCCAGCCACCGCCATGCGGAGGACAGGTCGCCGATCGTGACCGGTTCGATGTCCACTCCCGGAAGCCGGCGGATGGCCTCGACACAGGCCCGGGCGGCGCCATGACCCACCCGGCGGTTCACCAGGGTCCACGTCTCGCCCAGGACCCATTCGGTGGTGACCACATGCGGGCCGGGGCGGATGCGGCGAGCCTCTTCGTGGCGCCGGTCCGTGGCCACGTGACGGGCGAACCAGAAGCTTGTGTCAGCGAACCGGATCTTCAAGCGCGGTAGATCACGTCGTCGTCGTGGGTGTCGTCGCCGGCGGGGCCTCTCACCGCGCCGGTGAACGCCGACCATGCGTCCTCGGATTCCTCCTTCGCCCGCCGGTCGAGCCAGGCTCGCGCCGCGCGCCGGAGCAAGGAAGCCTTCGACTGCCCGGTGCGGGCCGCTTCGGCGGCCAGCTCGGCATCGAGCTCGTCATCGAGATGGATGTTGATCCTTCGCACCAGCCGATGATACATACACACCGCGTGTTTGGCAGGTGTGTATCAGAAGTGTGCCTCTCATTGGTCGGGCACATCCCACCAATCGGTCCCGGGCTCCAGCGCCAGACGGGTGCTCCGGATCGTGTCGTCATCGCAGGCGATCCAGTCGACGAGGTGGACGCCGTAGCCGGCGGCAATGGAGCGGGCGAGAGCGAACCGGAGGCCGAGGTCAGTTGGAGGCGGTCCCCCGGACACCGGTTCGTCGCAAAAAGCCACGGCGGCTTCCGCTCCCTTGCCCATGTGGTCGATGCAGTAGCCAAGGCCGAGTTCCGGGGGATCGGTGCGGAGCGCGTGAGCCAATGACCTCATCCGACCAGAGCGATCAGCGAAGGCGACGAGCAGACGGCGGGGACCAAAAGCTCGTTGGTCGAGCGCCAATGACCAGGAGTCATTCCGGAGATTGGTGTCGTCCAAGTCGGTACAGAACAAGCCCTCGACGACGAGGAGCGATGGTTTCATCAGGGCCTCCGGCGAAGAGGGCCGCGCTTCGGCAGCCCGAGACTGATGTGAGGACCGATCACCGGTCGAGGCCGTCATACGAGAGCCCGCTGCCGACGGCGGACAGCGCCGGCGCAATCTAGGTGCCGGCACCGGCAGGGGCAACGGAAATTCCGCCCTCAGCGCGCCCGGAGGGAGTCGAACCCCCGACCCGCAGATTAGAAGTCTGCCGCTCTATCCAACTGAGCTACGGGCGCATGGAAATCGGTACTGACCTGCGACGGTACCCCACCCCAGGGTCCCTCCAGAGTCACTCCGAAGGCAAGACGGGCGGGAAATCCGGGATCTCCCGGAGTGCCCGCCGAGCGACGATTGGCCTCCGCCCGCCGTCCTTGTGCGTCAGACTGTGGGGGTGCGCATCTCGGTGAAGGTGGACTACGCCGTGCGGGCCATGGCCCAGCTGGCGGCCGAGGACGCCTCCGAACCGATCAAGGCCGAGACCGTCGCCAAGGCCCAGGACATCCCCCTCAAGTTCCTCCTGGGGATCCTGTCCGACCTCAAGCGGGCCCGGCTGCTGCGCAGCCAGCGGGGTGCCGAGGGCGGCTACTGGCTGGCCCGCCCGGCGGCCGAGATCTCCCTGGCCGACGTGATCCGGGCCATCGACGGACCCCTGGCCAACGTGCACGACTCCAGCCTGGCCTCCCTCACCTACCGGGGCCCGGCCGAGTCCCTGCGGGAGGTCTGGATGGCGGTGCGCACCAGCCTGCGCTCCGTGCTCGAGGTGGTCAGCCTGGCCGACCTGGCCTCGGGGACGCTGCCCGACCGGGTCCGGGATCTGGCCGCCGAGTACGAGGCCGACGTCCGCACCTATTAGCCCCCTGCCGGTCCAGGCCGGCGCCGTGTAGCTTCGGGCGGCGATGGAGGGGGGCGCACCGACCGCTGTCAACACCGCCGGACGGGCCGGCGCGCTGCTCGGGCGTCCGGTGGAGCCGGGGGTCGTGCCCGTCGTGGCCGACCGCCGCTGGGCGGCCACGGTCCTCCACGACCTCGTGGTCTGGGGTCTCCACGCCGGCGTGCCCGACGCCGCCCTGCGGCCCGTCGAGGTCCGCCTGGCCCAGGTGGCGGTCGAGCTCGCCCCCGACGACCCCGTCCTCGGCTCGCTCATCGACTGGTGGGTGGCGGCGGTGGTCGGCCTGCGACCGGCCCAGCTGTGGTACGTCCACCCGCTGCCCGACGAGGTGGCCGCCGCCATCCTGCCGGGCGGCTGGCCACCCAACCTGGGCTCCGAGGTCAAGCAGCGTCGCTTCGCCGACGACACGGCCCGGCTCGTCCACCTGGCCGGCACCGTGCCCGTCCTCTCCCAGGTGGCCAAGGCCCAGGCCGTCGTCCGGGATCTGAACGCCGAGCTGAAGGGTGCCGTCGCCGCCCTCCAGGGGGGCTCGGCCCCCGACCCGGCGGTGGTGGCCCCCCTGGCCGAACGGGCCGAGGCGCTGCTGCGGGCCTCGGGGGTGGTCGAGGGCACGCCGCTGCACACCAAGGTGCGCCGGGAGCTGGAGGAGCGGGTCGACCTGGCCGGCGACCTGGCCGCCCGGGCCCGGGACCTGGGGCCGGTCATCGAGCCGCTGCCCGCCCCCCGGGTCAAGGCCCTCACCCGCCAGGCCGGCGCCGGCGACCCCGTCCTGGCCGTCCGGCTCCTGTCCGCCCTCGGCGGGCCGCCGCCCCGGCCCGACCCGGCCGGCCTGGCCGTCGCCCTGGCCGAGGTCATGGCCCCCCTGGCCGAGGAGCAC
>JBOGFE010000516.1:0-11057 GCA_050741935.1 Acidimicrobiia bacterium
CCGGACCGACGGGTCGTCGTCGGCCACCAGGACGGTGGTCCCGGCCGCCTCGAGGCGCGCTTCACCCAGAAGATCTTCGCGTGGATGCAAGGAGAGACCGGCGACCGGGGTGCCCATTCAGGCGAGTATCAGGCTCCGGATTCCCCCGTACGAGGGGCATTTCCAAGATGGCGCGGACGGACTAGGGCGACTAGTCCCCTCAAGCGGCGGCCAGTGCCGCCGGCGGGGTGGGCCCCTCCTGACCGGCACCTTCCCGGAGCAGGGCCTCGACGGTGGCGGCGTCGACCGGCCGGGCGAAGTAGTAGCCCTGGGCCAGGTTGCAGTCCAGCCTCCGCAGCTCGTCGACCTGGCTTAGGGATTCGACCCCTTCGGCCACCGTCTGCAGCTGCAGCGTCCGGCCGAGGCCGAGCACGGCCCGGGCCAGCATGCCGGCTTCGTCGAGGCCTTCGATGCGATCCACGAAGGACTTGTCGATCTTCAGGACATCCACCGGCAGGTGCTGGAGCGAGCTGAGGGAGGAGTAGCCCGTCCCGAAGTCGTCGATGGCCAGTTGCACACCCAGGGCCTTGAGCTGGTGCAGCTTGTCGACGCCCTCGCCCGCCTTGGCCACGAAGACGCTCTCGGTGATCTCGAGCACGATCTGGGACGGCTCGAGGGCGACTCGGTCGAGGATCCGGCGGACGCTGTCGACGAAGTGCGGGTCCTCCAGCTGGCGTCCGGAGACGTTGACGCTGACCCGCAGGGGCGGGACGCCGTCGCCGGCGTGTTCCCAGCTCTCGACATCCCGGCAGGCGGTCTCGAGCACCCAGAGGCCGAGGGGGACGATGAGGCCGCACTGCTCCGCCACCGGGATGAACTCGGCGGGGGAGACCATCCCCAGCTCGGGGTGCTGCCAGCGGACCAGCGCCTCCACCCCCACGATCCGGGCGCTGTCGAGGTCGACGATGGGCTGGTAGTGCAGGACCAGCTGGTCGGAGTCCATGGCCCGGGCCAGGTCCGCCTTCAGCTTCAGCCGCTTCTTCACGGTCAGGTGCATCCCCGGCTCGAAGATGGTGAAGGTGCCCTTGGCCGTGTTCTTGGACAGGTACATGGCCACGTCGGCATCCCGGATGACGTCGTCCGGGGCGGCCGAACCGGCGTCCGCCAGGGCGATGCCGACGCTGGCCGAGACCGGGTACGTCTCACCCTGGAAGCTGAACCGGGTGGAGAGCGTCTCCACCACGCGCGCGGCCACCACGGCCGCCTCGCCGGGATCGGTGAGGTCCTCGAGGAGGATGGCGAACTCGTCGCCGCCGAGGCGGGCGAGGGTGTCGGCCTCCCGGATGCACTGGCGCAGCTGGTCGGCCACGCTGGCCAGCAGCTCGTCACCCGCCCGGTGACCCAGGCTGTCGTTGATGACCTTGAAGTCGTCGAGGTCGAGCAGGAGGACGCCGAGCAGGCCGCCGGAGCGGGCCTGGCGGACGAGGGCGTGCTCGAGGCGGTCCTTGAGCAGGGCCCGGTTGGCCAGGTTGGTCAGGGGGTCGTGGAAGGCCTGGTGGTGGAGGCGCTCCTTGAGGGTCTTGCGTTCGCTGATGTCCTCGGCGATGGAGGAGATCCCGACGACGACCCCTGCGGGCCCGATGATGGGAGAGGCGGACACCGAGATCGGGATGACCCGGCCGTCCCTGACCTTGACCTCGGTCTCGTAGCCGGAGACCCGCTCGCCCTCGGCGACCCGGTGCAGGAAGCTCCGGCCCGACCCGCGGTCCGGGGGGAGGAGCAGGTCGAGGACGCTTCGGCCCACGGCTTCCTCGGCGGTGTAGCCGTAGAGGCGCTCGGCGCCCGGGTTCCAGCTGTTCACCACCAGGTCGGGGGAAAGGCCGAGGACCGCCTGGTCCGAGAACTCCACGATGGCGGCCAGCCGGGCCTGACCGTAGAGCTGGGCCGTCAGCTGGCGCCGGTTCGTGTCCAGGGCGTCGGCCATGGTGTTGAAGGTGGTGGCCAGCTCCCCGAACTCGTCGTCCCGGTCGAGGTCGACCCGGTGGTCGAAATCGCCGATGCCCAGGTGCCAGGTCGCCTCCCGCAGCTTGCTGATGGGCGAGAGGACGTCCCGGCGCGTGCGCCGGGCGAAGTTCAGGGTGGTGGCGAGGGAGAAGCCCAACAGCGTGTAGAGGACGACCAGCTGCCGGCGTTGGGCCTGCGTCCCGTCCTCCAGCTGCCGGTCCAGCCGTTCCAGGACGGTATCGGCCAGGGCATCGAGCGTGGTGAAGAGCCCGGTCATCTGCTCGTTGAACGACTTGCGGAGCGCGCCCATGCGGGCGCTGTCGGCTCCGGTGGCGATGTCCCCGGCGTTGCCCTCCGCCGCCGTCGTCACGAACCACACCGCGAGCTTCCACTGACCCTCGACCTTGTTCAGCAGGTCGTGCTCGGCGGCGTCGTCGAAGGTGCCCGCCGCCTCGGCCATCAGCTCGCGGGCGGCGCCGTCGGCCCGGAGGAAGTTTCGGCGGGCACCGGACCATGTGCTCAACAGCAGCTGGCCGGCGCCCTCTTCGGCCTGGAGCGCACGGCGCAGGCGGGTGATCGCATCCAGCTCCTGGCCGACTTTCACCGTCGCCTTCCGGTTTCCGTCGGCCAGACCGGTGACCACCATCGTGCTGGCCACCGCGCTGGCCACCGAGACCAGCAGCATGGTGGCGCACACCCGGTTCCAGCGCCGGCGCAGGCCGGAGCACTGGGCGGGCGGCGAGTCTCCTTGGCTGGGGAGGCGATCGTCGGTGCTCATCACGGCTGGCATTCCCTTTCCAGGTGATCGGCTGATTCCAGGTGATCGGGTGACCGGGGACGGTCAGGAGGCGAGGCGGGCCTTCCAGGTGCGGTGGGTGCCGATGGCCGACGCGTAGTCCGCCCGGCGCCGGCGGGTCCGGCTCGAGCCCGCCTCCTCCGCCTGCCCGCCGTCGGCGTCGACGTACTGGGCGGTGATCCCGGCGCGGAGCATGTCGTAGGCATCGGAGCGGAGCTGGGAGATGCGGGAGACGCTGACCCCCAGCTCGTGGGCCAGCTCCTCGGAGGTGCGGCCGCCGAAGAAGTACCCCTCGATCACGATGCGGTGGCGCTCGGGGAGCAGCTCCACGGAGTCCCGAAGGTAGGCCGCCATCTCCCGCTGCTCGAGGTCGTCCGGGGCGTCGGAGCCATCGACCACGATGTCGGCCAGTACGACGTCCTCGCCGTCGATCTCGGCCACGGCCACGTCGAGGGAGAGCACCACCGAGCGGGCGAGCTGCCCCCGCAGGCCGGCCAGCTCCTCGAGGGTCATCCCGAGGGCGGCGGCGGTCTCGCCGGTGGTCGGCATCCGGCCGAGCTCGCCGGTCAGCTCGGCCGAGGCGACGTCGACCTGCCGGACTGAACGCCGGAGGGAGCGGGGCGCCCAGTCCGAGCTCCGGGCGGCGTCGAGGATGGCACCCCGGATGCGCTGGCCGGCGAAGTTCCAGAACGGGACACCCTGGGCGGCGTCGTAGCGATGGGCGGCCTGGACCAGCCCGAGCACGCCGGCCTGGGCGAGCTCGTCCCGGTCGACGTGGCTCGGGAAGCGGGCACTGACTTCGAAGACGATGTGCCGCACCAGGGGAAGGTGCTGCTCGATCAGCTGGGTGTGGGCGTTCCGGGTCCGGTCCATGGCGTTCCTCCTGGTCATGTCCTGGGTGTCGGACCGGGCCGGAGGCGGGACGATCGGCCGGACAGGTGATTCGTGTCCCCCGTTCGGGGGATTTCGACCGGAAAGGCCCCTAAAGGCTCACGCCCCCCGGCGCCGGGCCGACGGGCGATCTAGGTCGGGCTCTCCGACCGACAAGGGCACACCCGTCGCGAGGCGGGGTCGCAAAGCCACGGGCCTCACGCAGGTCGCCGGGCTACCGAAGACGAGAGAGAAGGCGGACGACCCATGCGCGCCATCGCGTCCCTGCGCCGAGGCCTGCTGGCCGGGCTGGTTCCCCTCACCACCCTCGGGTGGGCGGCCTCGCCGGCTCTGGCCGTCAGCCCGGCGCCACCCTCGGGTGCCGGCACCTACGTGGCCGTGACCCGCGACGGGTCCGGGCAGGTGCAGGTGGAGCGGTTCGGGGCCGGGTCGTCCCGGCAGCTGTCGGCCGAGATCGCCTCCCTCGACGTGACCGGCGACGTGCTGGCGGTGGAACGGGACCGCACCGTGTCGGTCCTGGGGTCGATCGGGCCCGACCCCGTGCGGGCCGAGCAGTGGCCCCTCGACCGCGTCGCCTACGAGGCGACGTGGCCGGCGGGCGACGGGCGGGGAGTGGTGGTGGCCGTGGTGGACAGCGGGGTGGACGCCGGCCACGAGGACCTGGCCGGCGCCGTCCTCCCCGGCTGGGACGCCATCACCGACAGCCCCGGGGGCGGCGTCGACCCGGTCGGGCACGGCACCCACGTGGCCGGCATCATCGCGGCCCGGGCAGGCAACGGGAGGGGCACGCGCGGGGCCGCCCCGGGGGCGCTGATCCTCCCGGTGCGGGTCCTCCGGCCCACGGGCTCGGGGTCACTGTCCGATGTGGTGGAGGGGATCGTCTGGGCCGTGGACCACGGCGCCGACATCATCAACCTCAGCCTGGGCGGGGAGGGCGGGGGCCCGACCTACCGCAGCGTCCTGGCCTACGCCCGGGAACGGGGGGTGGTGGTGGTCGCCGCCGCCGGGAACTCGGCCGAGAAGGGCAACCCGGTCATGTATCCGGGCGCCGACCCCGACGTCATCACCGTCGCCTCGGTGGACCCCGCCGACGTCCGGGCGCCGTCCTCGGGCGTCGGCCCCTGGGTCGACATCGCCGCCCCCGGGGTGATGGTCGCCGCCCCCTGTCCCGTCCCGGCCACGATGTGCCCCCGATCCTCGCTCCCCGCCGGCTACGCCTACCTGTCGGGCACGTCGACGGCCACGCCCCACGTGAGCGCGGCGGCCGCCCTCCTGCTCTCGGCCCGGCCCGACCTGTCCCCGGCGGCGGTGCAGTCCCTGCTGACCGGCACCGCCGACGATCTCGGCCCCGCCGGGCTCGATTCCGAGTACGGCGCCGGCCTCGTCGACCCCGGCGAGGCCCTCGGCCGGCTCGACGCCACCGTCCCCGCACCCACCACCCCCGTCCCTGCCCCCGGCGGTGACGCCGGGACCGGCGGATACTGGGTCATCGGCGGCGACGGACGGGTGGCGCCGCTGGGCTCCGCCCCGGAACTCGGGGGCGTGAGCGCACCGACGGCCCCCATCGTGGCGGCGGCGGCCACTCCCACCGGCGGCGGCTACTGGCTGGCCGGTGCCCGCGGTGAGGTCTTCGCCTTCGGGGACGCCCCCGTCCTCGGCTCCCTGGGCGGCCAGGGCCTGAACGCGGCCATCGTGGGCATGGCCGCCACCGCCACGGGGCGGGGGTACTGGCTCCTCGGCGCCGACGGCGGGGTGTTCAGCTTCGGCGACGCCGCCTTCCTCGGCTCCACCGGCGGCCTCCGGCTCAACCGGCCCGTGGTCGACATGGCCCCGACCCCGAGCGGGCACGGCTACTGGCTGGTGGCGACCGACGGCGGGGTGTTCAGCTTCGGGGACGCCGCCTTCTTCGGCTCCACCGGGGGGGTCCGGCTCAACCGGCCCATCACCTCGCTGGCCGCGGCCGAGGGGGGCGGCTACTGGCTGGTGGCCAGCGACGGCGGCATCTTCGCCTTCGGGGCGGCGTCGTTCCTGGGCAGCCTGCCGGGCCTCGGCCTCCCCGGCCTCCCCGAAGGCCGGCGGATACGCACCACCGCCACCGGTGACGGGTACTACATCCTCGGCGCCGACGGGGGCGTGTTCGCCTTCGGGGCCGCCCCACCCCACGGCTCCCCGGGCGGCCTGGCCGCCGTCGACCTGCTGGTGGCCCGCTGAGACGCCGGCCGGCCTTCAGCCGGTCCGGATCACACCCGTCTCGATGCCCCGCTTCACCGCCGCCGTCCGGCCCGAGACACCGAGCTTGGTGAAGATCCGCTCCAGGTGGGTCTTCACCGTCTGGCCCGAGATGTACAGCCGCTGGCCGACCTCGGCGTTGCTCAGCCCCTCGGAGACGAGGATGAGCACCTCGACCTCACGCGGCGACAGGGGTGCGCCCGGACCGGAGGCGGTGCCCACCGGGCCCCGCTGGCGGCGCACCTGTCCGATCATGGCGCTGAACGTGCGGGCGTCGAAGACCGGCTCGCCCCGGGCGGCGCTGCGGACCTTCTCCTGCAGCTCGCCGGGCGGGAGCGACTTGAGCAGGAAACCCACCGCGCCGGCGGCCATGGACAGCACCACCAGCGAGTCGTCCTCGTTGGCGGAGAGGATGAGGATCTTCGCCTCCGGGTCCAGGGCCAGGATCTCCTCGGTCGCCTGGAGGCCGTTCAGCCGGGGCATGCCGAAGTCGGACAGGACGAGGTCGGGCGGGGTACCGGCGGCGTGGAGGCGGGTGTAGGCCTCCACCAGCGCCCGGCCGTCGGCGACAGCCTCCACGACGTCGATGTCGTCGGCCCGGAGCCGGTTCACGATCGCCTCCAGCATCAGGCCGTGGTCCTCGGCGATCATCACCCGCAGGGGCGGACCCTGAGAAGGCTGCTCGTCCATCTGCCCCTCCCCGTTTCCTGCCCCCATCCTCCACCTTGGGAGCCCCGCCTGGGAAGTGGCGCCTCAGGGCCGGCAGGACCGGCAGCGCCCCACGATGGCGAAGTGCCGGCGGTCGAGCTCGAAGCGGTACTCCTTCTCCAGCATCCCGAACAGGGGCTTGAGCTTGGCCACCGGGACCTCCTCCACCCGCTCGCAGGACTCGCAGAACAGGTGCTGGTGGGTCTGATCGGTGAGGTGGTAGACGGCCCGGCCGTGGCCCAGGTGCACGTGGTCCACCACCCGGAGCTCCTCGAGCGCCTCCAGCGTGCGGTACACGGTCGACAGGTTGACCGAGGGAAAGCGGGCCTGGACCTCGTCGGCGATCTGCTCGGCGGTGAGGTGGCCCGTGGCGCCGACCACGGCTTCGACGATGGCCTGGCGGCTGGCCGTCCGCCGGCCGCCGGCGGCCGAGAACCGGCCCAGGATCTCCTCCACCCGGGGGTCGGTTCCTGTGGCCATGCCCCATGCTACCGCCGTATTGCGACCAGTCGCTGTTGCGACTGGTCGCATCAAGTCCGTCAGGGAGCGGGTCGGAGGGCCAGGAGCACACCGAGGTTGCGCCCCGGCTGGGTGGCGGTCGCCGTCCGGTTACCGGTGGCGCCGGCGTTCGTCATGATGAAGTCCGAAGCGGCGGCGAGAGCGTCCCGGGTGTTGTCGGACCGGAAGGCCGAGTTCTCCCACCGCTCGGTGCTCCCGGCCGGCGGGGCGATCGTGCCCTCGGCGTTGATGGCCCCCAGGTGGAGCACCATGGCCCCCGGCGTCGTGGTGATGATCGAGGGGGCGATGATGCTGGTGCCCCCGCCCGCATCGGTGGCCGCGTCGTGGGCGTCGACCGGGTTGGCGGTGTCCACCCCCGAGTAGGTGCTGACGCCGCCGGTGATCCGGCGCAGGTCGGGGATCGTCCACGTGTACGACGCCGGCTCGGAGGCACCCGCCACCCGCACGTAGATCCCCTGGAGGACGCCGTTGAGGACGGCGTCCTGGCGGACGAGCGTCCAGCCCGCGGGCGTGGTGATGTTGGGGTCGTCGTCGTTGAGGACGATGGACGCCACCATCACGTCACCGGCCACCGTTCCGGCCGGCCTGGGAATGGTGATGCTCGAACGGGAGGTGTTCGACCCGTCGGAGGTGGCCGACCGGAAGCTGATCGGTCCCTCGCCGGGCGGCGGGGGCGGCGGCGGCGGGGTGACGGGCGGGGCCCCGTGGCAGGAGGCGGTGCCGGAGTCGGTGAACGTCCTGCCCGCCTCGGGGACGAACTGCCAGTCGTAGCTGTTGTCGTGCAGCGTGAGCTTGAGGACCCCGAAGGTGTCGGCGTTGCGGGCCTGGCTGTTGGGCTGGATCGTGCCGATGTTGTAGTGGCTGCGGCCACCCATGCCGGCGTTGATCTCCCGGATCCCGAAGTCGACGTCGGCCCCGCCGGCGGGCGTCTGGGGGGCGAAGCGCTCGTAGGTGTGGTCGTGTCCGGTGACGACCAGGTCGGCCCCCGCCTCGTAGAGGGCGTTCCAGAAGTTGAGCGTGGCGGTGCTGCCCCCGTGGACACCCCCCGAGCTGAACAGGGGGTGGTGCCAGATGGCCACGGTGCAGGCGGCCTCGGAGGCGGCGAGGTCGGCCCGCAGCCACTGGTCCTGGACCGAGCCGGCGCCGCAGCCGCCCACCGCCGTGCAGTTGCTGTTGAGCACGATGACGTGCCAGGCGCCCAGGTCGTAGCTGTACCAGCCCTTGCCGGCCTCGCCGGCAGCCGCTCCGAAGTAGGCGTGGTAGCCCGACCCGCCGGCGGTGACATAGTCGTGGTTGCCGGGCGCGGGGCGGGTCCGGTCCTTGTGGCGCCCCCAGCTCGGGCCGTAGCAGTTGCTGAACTCGCTGGTGGTGCCGCTGTCGTAGACGTTGTCGCCGGCGGTGTAGATGGTGCCCTCGATGGTGTCGAGCAGGGCGGCGGTGGCCTCGTCGCCGGAGGAGCTGCAGCTGGCGATGTCGCCCGCGCCCACCAGGACCTCGTCCTGGGGAGCGTTGGGATCGACGACGAAGGCCCGGCTGGCCGGCGTCGGGTCGACGTTGCCGGACGGGTCGATGGCCCGCACGTCGAAGGTGTGCGCCCCGTCGGGCAGGCCCGGGTAGCTCTTGGGCGAGGAGCAGGTGGCAAAAGGCTCCGCGTCGAGGCGACACTCGAAGCTGGAGCCGGCCTCAGTGGACGAGAACGTGAAGCTGACGTTCTGGGGCCGGACCGGGCCCGACGGCCCGGAGTTGATGACCGTGTTCGGCGGGATCAGGTCGGGGTCGGCCAGGGTGAGGACGAGCTGGGGCTTGTTGTTGGTCGCTTCCTTGGAGTTGAAACCGGCGTCGTCCTTGAAGTCGGTGGCCAAGTTGAAGCTGTAGGCCCCGTTCCCCGTCACCAGCGCGGTGACGTTGTACTCCACCCAGGTGTTGGCGTTCGCCTTGCCTCCACCGACCTTGGCACTGGTCCGCGCCGGGCGGTTGTTCCAGTTGATGCCGGTCTCGGTCCACACCGGGTCCGAGAGGTAGGCGCCGGGCGCCTGCTTGGTGCCGTTGAAGGCGAAGAGCCGCAGCTTCGCCGACTGGACCGCGGTGGTGACACCGGACACGTTGAAGCGGACGTAGCTCTCCACCCGGGGCGTTTTGCCCACGTCCAGGGAGGACGTGGCGAAGTTGGTCGTCGGGCTGCCCTGGACCACCTTGGCGTCGGCCTCGGCGGGGACGGTCTGGGTGGCGGCGCCGGCCGTGTTGACGACCGGAACCGTCACCGCGCCGACCACGAGGGCGGTGAAGGCGAGCAGGTGTTGCACACGGCGGTGGCCCATCGGGTTACGGCTCCTCTGATAAAAGGGGTCTTGGGGTGGGGTGGGGTGGGGTGGGGTGGGGTGGGTGCAGGTCGGGGCGCGTCGGCGCCATTGGTCGGTAGGGCTCAGCCGGCCGGGGCGCCTCCGTCGAGCACGAAGACGCCGCCCGAGGTCGAGGCGTAGACGGTCCCGTCCGGCCCGACCGACAGCTCGCGGGGCGACTCCATGGCGTTGCGCCAGAGCCCGTCGGCCACGTCCGTCCAGGCCGAGGCGAGCCCGGTGCCGGACGCCGAGAGCCGGCCGGCGTAGATGGCCGAGAACCCGCCGGCGACCGTATGGGTGGCCAGGTAGATCCGCCCGTCGGAGCCGACGGCCAGAGGACCGCGGGGTCCGGCGGGCCCGCCCAGCGATGTCAGCGTGGCGGCCCCGGCGCCGGCGGTGCCGGCGTTGGCCACGACCGACACGCCGGCCGACGTGGACAGGTAGACGATGTTCTGGTTCGAGGGGTGGGCGGCGACGAACCCCTGCTTGTTGGTGCCGGTGTCGGGGCTCGAGTAGAGCTTCGTCCAGGTGAGGCCGAAGTCGTCGGAGCGCCAGAGCCCGGACGAGCGGTCGTAGACGTAGACCTTGGTCCAGCCCGGCCGCCAGGCGAACTCCACCACCTGGGGGTACACGAAGCCGTTGACGATGGGGCTGGTGAAGCCGCTCGCCTGGGCCCACGGGCCGCTCCCCACCTTGCGGTACATGCCCCCGCCCTGGAGGACGGCGAGCACGATGGGGTCGGCGGGCGCCGCCGGGTTCCGGACGACGGCCATCCCGATGGGCCGCCGTCCCGAGGAGGTGCCGGTGTCGAGGACCTGGGTCCAGCCGGTGGTGGGGGTGGACGGGTCGGGGTCCATCCAGATCTGGCCGAAGGTGTTGACGTCGCGCTCGCCCAGCCCGTAGTAGACGGGCTTGACCGCTCTGCTCGCCGCCGTGTCGATGGCCAGCGACCACGTGTCCTGCGCCTCCTGAGGGGCGCCGGCCGCCTTGAGGCCGACACCGATGTGGCGGGCGGTGCGCAGGGCGTCGGTGCTGGAGAAGCCGCGGTAGTCGTTCGATCCGACGTACACCCGGCCGGCCACGCCGGGGTCGGCCGTCACCCGCGACTGCACCAGGATGTTGATGCCGGTGGGGACCGGGTACCAGGTGGTGCCGCCGTCCCGGCTCCGCCAGGGCCCGAGCTGGCCCGCCATCACCAGCGTGTTGGGATCGGTGGGGCTCACCGTGATCCCGCTGGCGGTGTAGATCGAGTCCCGTCCCAGCCACCCGTAGTTGTTCTCGGCGATGGCCCAGAACGGGTCGGTCGGGCTGTTCGGACCGGCCATGTCGTTGGGCGTGTCGGTGAGCAGGTCGGGCAGGGCGGCCCACGACCCGTCGGTGGCGAAGTCATCGGTGGAGGTGCCCCGCCACAGGTTCTTCCACGCCACCGTGGAGCCGGGCCGCCAGGCCTTGTCGCTCGTGACCCACAGGGTCGTGGTCGAACCCCGCTTGTAGATCTCCATGCCGTAGTAGGTGACGGAGCTGACCGACGGGCCGGCGGCGATCCGGCGCCAGGCGGAGCCGCCGGCAACGGTGCGGGCGCGGCCCAGGCG
>JBOGFE010000517.1:0-4249 GCA_050741935.1 Acidimicrobiia bacterium
CGCCTGCGCCGAGCTGGGCGCCGGCGGGCGGGAGGCGGAGGCCAAGCTGGCCCGGGAGCTGACCGACCGGGTGCTGGGCGAGGCGCCCGCCCATGTCGACGGGGTGAGCATCTTCGGCGACCCGCAGGGCCGGCTGCCGCACCTGGTGTGCCTGGGTGTCGACGGGGTGGAGGCGGAACCGGTGCTCCTCGGCCTCGACCAGGCCGGCGTGGCCGTGCACTCGGGATCGTCGTGCTCGTCGGAGACCTTCGAGCCCTCGCCCGTCCTCCAGGCCATGGGGGTCGACGCCGACCACTCCCTGCGGGTCAGCGTCGGCTGGTCCTCCATCCCCGCCGACGTCGACGCCTTTCTGGCCGCCTTCCCGGCCGTCGTGGCCCGGCTCCGGGCGCTGCGAGGCGGTTGATCAGCCAGAGTTCACATGTCGGTGGGGACATCGTCGCCGGGCCGCTACGTCGTTCCCGCAGGATGGTCCCACCAGGCCGTCCTGCTGAAAAGGCCGGCGCGATGGCAACCACGACGCCACCGCCGCCTCTCCCGGACAGCGGGACGGCTAACAGACGCTGAGCTTGACGCCGAGGTCGAGCGTCCCGCCCATGGCGGGGGCGAAGTCCGGCCGGCAGGCGTCGACGGCGGCCACGATCCGTTGGGTGGCCTCCTCGGAGAGCCCGTTTCGCCCGCCGGCGAAACGGACCCAGGCGCAGAGCACCTCGGGCACCAGCGCCAGGTCGGCGTCGTCGAGTGCCACCCGGGCGGGGAAGTGGCGCAGGAGGCACGTGCTGGCCAGCGTGGGGCTCCAGCGCAGCGGCTCACCGTCGCCGTGGTCGGCGCGGAAGGACACCAGGCTGTGGCAGATCCCGACGACGGCCGGCTCGGCCAGGAGGTCGGCGGCCTCGGGGGCGGAGAGGAACTCGGCCACCAGCCGCTCCCGGGCGTCGAGGTCGAGCTCTCCGGCGCCGGGTCGTTCGGGGTTGGGCAGCGCCTCCAGGCGGGCGGCCAGCAGGGCCTGCAGATCCACCAGCCGGGTGGCGGCGGCGTCCTCGCCGTCGATCTCGGCGGCCAGCAGGGCGTCCTCCAGGCGGGCGGCGGCGGCGGCCAGGGGAATGGGTTCCAGGGCGATGCCGAGCGCCTCGGCGTCGCGCCAACGGGCCAGGGTGGTGGCGAGTCCGTCGGTGAGGTAGGCGTCCTTGGCCATGCCGGCCAGGTTGTGGTCGACCAGCAGGCACACCGCATGCTCGTCTCCGCCGGCGTAGGCGAAGCCGACGATCACGATCTCCTGGTCGCCGTAGACGTCCCGGCCGAGCCAGGCTTCGGTGGGGCGGCTCCGTCCGACCTCGCCGGCCCATGCCGGGGCGGCGATCCCGCTGCGCTCCAGGCTGGCGGCCGCCGTCCGGGCCTTGGTGGCCAGGCGGGAGGGGACGACGCCGGCCAGCGCCCACAGGGTGGCCGCCGCTTCGGGGGTCCCGTCGGTGCGGGCGTGGCGGACCAGCGCCTCGCCGAAGGCGTCGCCGGCCTCGGTCTCGTCGGAGGCCGCGGGATTGGACTGCCACACCGACAACAGGCCGCTGGCCCACACCTCTGCGGCCAGTGGGGTACGAGCGGTCACGAGGTGGTTGCGGGCCGAGCGCAGGACGCCTTCGAAGAGGCGTCCGATCACGGCGTCGCGCTCTCGGTCCTGAGTCCCCCGTCCCTTCCGGGTTCGCATGGCCACGATCCACACCTCCGCGCGGTTCCGCCGGTCGTCATTGCCCTGCGGACGATACGGAAGGTGGTGCCCGAGGTGGTGGACCCTCAACCCCGGTTGCGACCGAGGTGAGACTGCTTGGGCGCTATGTACCGTTGCGGTGTTGGGCCCGCAGCAGGTTCAGGGCGGATCCGGCCCGGAACCACTCGATGTGCTCGGGCGACATGGTGTGCGTGGTCTCGATCCCGTCGCTCGTCCCGTCGGCGTGGCGCAGGACGACGGTCAGGTTGCGGCCCGGGGCGAGATCGGCGAGGCCGGTGATGTCCACGGTGTCGTCGGCCTGGATCCTCTCGTAGCCGGCGGGGTCGGCGAAGGTGAGGGCGAGCACGCCCTGCTTCTTCAGGTTGGCCTCGTGGATGCGGGCGAAGGAGCGGACGATGACCGCCCGGCCGCCGAGGAAGCGGGGCTCCATGGCGGCGTGCTCCCGGGACGAACCCTCGCCGTAGTTCTCGTCGCCCACCGCCACCCACTCGATACCGGCGTCCTTGTAGGCCCGGCACAGCTCGGGCAGCGGCTGCTTGGAGCCGTCGCGGGCGTCGATGCCCAGGCCCGACTCGCCCGGCGTGAAGGCGTTGTTGGCACCGATGAAGAGGTTCCCGGAGATGTTCTCCAGGTGGCCCCGGTACTTGAGCCACGGGCCGGCGGGGGAGACGTGGTCGGTGGTGCATTTCCCCGCCGCCTTGAGGACGACGCGCAGGCCCGTGATGTCCTTGCCGTCCCAGGCCGCGAAGGGCTCGAGGAGCTGGAGGCGATCGGAGTCGGGGCGGACGACGATCTCGATGCCGGAGGGATCCTCGGCCGGGGGGCTGAACCCCGAGACGCCGGCGTCGAAGCCGGCGGCGGGCAGCTCGTCGGCCACCGGCGGCTCGAGGCGGACTTCGGAACCGTTGCTCTTCAACGGGCCGTGGACGAAGTCGAAGTCGATCCGCCCGGCCAGGGCCATGGCCACCACCGTCTCCGGGGAGGCGATGAAGGCCAGGGTCTCGGCGCTGCCGTCGTTGCGCCGGGGGAAGTTGCGATTGTACGAGGTGATGATGGAGTTGCGCTCGCCCGCCGCGCTGTCCTCCCGCTTCCACTGGCCGATGCAGGGCCCGCAGGCGTTGGCCAGCACGGTGGCGCCGATCGCTTCCAGGTCGCCGAGGAGACCGTCGCGCTCGATGGTGGCCCGGACCTGCTCGGACCCGGGGGTGATGAGCAGCGGGGTCTGGACCCGCAGGCCGGCGGCCGAGGCCTGCCGGGCCACGTGGGCGGCCCGGCCGATGTCCTCGTAGGAGGAGTTGGTGCAGCTGCCCACCAGGGCGTAGGTGGGCTCGGCCGGGTAGCCCTCCTTGTCGACGGCGTCGGCCATGGCCGACACGGGCCGGGCCAGGTCGGGGGTGTGGGGCCCGACCACGTGGGGCTCGAGGGTGTCGAGTTCGATCTCGATGACCCGGTCGAAGAAGCGCTCGGGGTCGGCGTCCACCTCGGGGTCGGGCCGGAGGTGCTCGGCGTAGCGATCGGCCAGGTCGGCCAGGTCCTCCCGCCGGGTGGCCTTGAGGTAGCGGGCCGAGGCGGAGTCGTAGGGGAAGAGCGACGTGGTGGCGCCGATCTCGGCCCCCATGTTGGTGATCGTGGCCTTGCCGGTGGCCGAGATGGCCTCGGCGCCCGGCCCGAAGTACTCCACGATGGCGCCGGTGCCGCCCCTGACCGTGAGGATGCCGGCCACCTTCAGGATGACGTCCTTGGGGGCCGTCCAGCCCGAGAGCGAACCCGTGAGGCGCACGCCGATCAGCCGGGGCAGGCGCAGGTTGAAGGGCCAGCCGGCCATCACGTCGACGGCGTCGGCCCCACCCACCCCGATGGCCACCATGCCCAGCCCGCCGGCGTTGGGGGTGTGGCTGTCGGTGCCGATCATCATCCCGCCGGGAAAGGCGTAGTTCTCCAGGACGACCTGGTGGATGATGCCCGACCCCGGGCGCCAGAACCCGATGCCGTACTTGCGGGACACACTGCGGAGGAACTCGTAGACCTCCTCGTTGCTGTGGATGGCGTCGTCGAGGTCCTGGGCCGCCCCCACCCGGGCCTGGATGAGGTGGTCACAGTGGACGGTGCTGGGCACGGCCACGGTGGGCAGCCCGGCCAGGGTGAACTGGAGGAGGGCCATCTGGGCGGTGGCGTCCTGCATGGCGACCCGGTCGGGCCGGAAGTCGCCGTAGTCCACGCCCCGGGCGAGGCCGATGGTGGCGGGGTCGTCGGCGTGGGCGAAGAGGATCTTCTCGGCCAGGGTCAACGGCCGGCCCAGGCGCTCCCGGGCCGTGGCGCACGCCTCCGGAAAGCGGGCGTAGGCGGCCTCCACCAGCTTGATCGGGGTGTTGGGTCCGACATCCTCAGCCATGGCGCCTCCCGTGTCCTGCATACCCGTGAAGGTACCGGAAGCGCCGAAATTCGGTGGAAGCCAGGTCCAGCCGGCGCCGAGACTTGCCGCCTTTCCCGAACCTGGAATGGCGTTTGCGCGGTTTGGCGCAAACG
>JBOGFE010000518.1:0-1712 GCA_050741935.1 Acidimicrobiia bacterium
CCAGGCGCTGGCCCACTACCGGGCCGGCCACGTTGCCGTGAGCCAGGCGGTCCGCTCCCGGCAGGGCTGGGAACACGACCTCGGCTCCCCCAACGCCACCCGCGAAGCCCTGGCCGACGCCGTCACCGCCGACATCACCACCTATGGGCCCGACCAGGTGGTGGCGCTGGCCGTGGCTCACGCCGACTGCGAAGACCTCGCCGACCGCATCCGCCTGCGCCTGCGAGCCGCCGGCCACCTCCAGGGACCGGAACTGGCCGGTCCCGCCTGGGGAGGCGGGGAGCGCCGCTACGGCGCCGGCGACCGCATCCTGGTCCACGGAACCATCCGCGCCGGCGGGCAGCGCCTTCACAACGGCATGGTCCTCACCGTCACCGCGGTCACCGACCAGGAGTTGGCGGCCGTCGACCACACCGGCCGACAGCTTGGAGTTGCCCCGGTTCGTCGGACACCTAATCTGAGGGGACGCGGAGTCCTTTCGGGAAGGAGTCCTGATGAGTTCGAGGGCTCGGCGAAAGTTCACGCCGGAGTTCAAGGCCGAGGCCGTGGCCATGGTGGAGGCCTCGGGTGGGCAGATCGCCAAGGTGGCCAACGAGCTGGGGATTTATGACTCGTCGTTGGGGAATTGGGTCCGCCTGGCGCGCGAGGAGGCATCTGGCGCGCCGACGGCGGCGGAGCGGGCGGAGGTCCGGGAGTTGCGCCGCGAGCTTGAGCGGGTGACCCGGGAGCGGGACATTCTGGGAAAAGCAGTCGCCTACTTCTCGGCCTCGCACCCGAAGAGCGTGTGACGGCGGTGTACTCGTTCATCGCCGAGGAGCAGGCGGACCCGAACGGCCGCTGGTCGGTCAGCGAGATGTGCAGGGTGCTCGAGGTGTCCCGGTCGGGGTTCTACGACTGGGGGGCCCACCAGCCGTGCGAGCGGGACGTCACCGACGCCCTGCTGGGCGAGGAGATCGAGGCGATCGTTGTCTGTTCGAACGGGACCTACGGGGCGCCCCGGGTCCACGCCTGGCTTGCCCGTCAGGGCTACCAGGTGGGCCGCAAGCGAGTGGCGAGGATTATGCGGGAGAAGGGTTTCGTCGGCGAGATGGGCCGGCGCAAGGTCCGCACCACCATCGCCGACAAGACGGCTGTGCCGTCCTTGGACCTCCTGGGCCGGAACTTCAATCCGACCGCTCCGGACCAGGCCTGGTGTGGGGACATCACCTACATCGCCACCGGCGAGGGCTGGCTGTTCCTGGCCACGGTGATCGACCTGTTCAGCCGGAAGGTGATCGGTTGGGCGCTGGCTCCCCACATGCGGGCCGAACTCGCCTGCGACGCTCTCCGGATGGCGATCGCCAGCCGGGGCGGGAACGTCAGAGGCGTGATCTTCCATTCCGACCGGGGGTCGCAGTACACCGCCGGCGAGTACCGGAAACTCTGCTCGGGGAACGGGATCCGCCAGTCGATGGGCGCCACCGGAATCTGTTGGGACAACGCCGCCGCCGAGTCGTTTTTCGCCTCACTGAAACGAGAGCTGGTCAACCGCTACCGGTGGCTCCACCGGGCAGACGCCCGCCTGGCCATCGTCCGGTGGGTCGAGGGGTGGTACAACGCACGCCGGCTGCACTCAACCCTCCGGTACCGAACACCCAACGAGGCCGAGGCCGACTGGAGACAGCAAGCGAGAGCCGCATAGTCAACCTGTCCGCCGGATCGGGGCAACCTCA
>JBOGFE010000519.1:0-10013 GCA_050741935.1 Acidimicrobiia bacterium
CCTCGCCCTCCGGCGCTGGTCGGCCCGGCGCCGGAGGGCGACGACGCCACCCGTCGAAGCGAGGAGCAACAGGATCAACCGGGACAGCCAGTTGCCGCCGCCGGCGTCGCCCTCCTTCGCCTCCTCGCCGCTTTGCACCAGCCTGGTCTCGATCGGAGGGGCGAAGAGCCGGACCCGGGGTTCGGGGATCCGCTCTCCGGTCCCGGCCGCGCCCGGGGGGGTGGCGAAGCCGTAGTCGAGGAGGGCGGCGGCGCTGCCGTAGGTGTCGTCGGTGTCGAGCACCACGGCGATCATGGTGCGGCCGTCGCGCCTGGCGGCACCCACGAAGGTGTGGCCGGCCTGGCGGGTGTAGCCGGTCTTCAGGCCGATGGCCCCCGGGTAGCGCTTCAGCAGCTTGTTGTGGTTCAGGAGCCGGTGCTGGCGGCCCGACGGGCCCGGGAAGCCGTACTCGGGCAGGGCGGCGATGGCGACCAGCTCGGGCACGGCCAGGAAGTTGCGGGCGGCGATGGCCAGGTCGTAGGCGCTCACCGTGCTGCCACCCTGGAACGAGGCGCTGTCGTCGAAGCCGGCGGGGTCGTTGAAGTCGCTGTCCTGCATGCCGTAGCGGGCGGCGATGGCGTTGGTGTCGGCCGCGAAGGCGACCAGGCTGCCCGACGCCGCTTCGGCCAGCGCGTAGGCGGCGTCGTTGGCCGACACCATGAGCAGGGAGTGGAGGGCGGGGGAGAGGGCCCAGCCCTGGCCCGGGCGCATGCCGATGCGCATGGCGGGCTGGGCGGCGGCGATGTCACCGACCACGAAGACGGCTTCCGCGGGCAGCTTCTCCACCGCCACCAGGGCGGTCATGAGCTTGGTGGTGCTGGCCGGGCGGAGGGCGTCGTGATGGGCGCCGGCGGCCAGGACCGCCCCCGAGTCGGCGTCGACCAGGATGTAGGCCCGGGCCGGTGGCGCCGGGGCGGCCCCGGCGGGCGGGGCGGTGGTCGGGAGGACGACACCCAGGGTCGAGACGACGGCCAGAACCGTTGTCAACCACAGGCGCCCGCGCATGGAGCCACAGGCTATGCGCCGCCTTTCCTTGATTGGTGGATTCCCCTCCCCCGCTAGCCTTCGCTCTCGTGGTTTCCAGAGTGCTCGTCACCGAACCCCTGGCCCAGGTTGGCCTCGACGCGCTGGCCGCGGCCGGCTTCGACGTGGATGTGCGCCCCGGCCTCTCGCCGGCCGAGCTCATCACCGCCGTGGTCGGAGCGTCGGCGCTCATCATCCGCAGCGCCACCAAGGTGGACGCCGCCACCCTCGACGCCGGCACCGACCTGGTGGTGGTGGGCCGGGCCGGCATCGGCCTCGACAACGTCGACGTCGTCGCCGCCACCCGCCGGGGGGTGATGGTGGTCAACGCCCCCCAGTCCAATGTCCTCTCCGCCGCCGAGCACACCATCGCCCTGCTCATCTCCCAGGCCCGCAACGTGCCCCAGGCCGACGCCGACCTGAAAGCGGGCAACTGGCGCCGGAGCCGCTGGGAAGGCGTCGAGCTCCACGGCAAGACCCTCGGGATCCTCGGGCTCGGCCGGGTCGGGGGCCTGGTGGCGCAACGGGCGCTGGCCTTCGGGATGCACCTGATGGCCCATGACCCGTACGTGAGCGAGGGGCGGGCCCGCCAGATGGGGGTGGAGCTGGCCGCCACCGTCGAGCAGCTGGTGGCCGAGGCCGACTTCCTCACCATCCACCTGCCCCGCACCCCCGAGACCGAAGGCCTGGTGGACCGGGAGCTGCTGGCCCGGGCCAAGCCCGGCATCCGCATCGTGAACACCGCCCGGGGCGGCATCGTGGACGAGGAGGCCCTCCACGACGCCCTGGTGTCGGGTCAGGTGGCGGGGGCCGCGCTCGACGTCTTCGACGAGGAGCCGACCACCAAGAGCCCCTTGTTCGAGCTGGACTCGGTGGTGGTCACCCCCCACCTCGGGGCCTCCACCGTCGAGGCCCAGGACAAGGCCGGCCAGACCATCGCCGAGCAGGTGATCCTGGCCCTGCGGGGCGACTTCGTCCCCTATGCCGTCAACGTGGCCGCCGGCGAGGCGTCCGAGACCGTGCGGCGGTTCCTGCCCCTGGCCGAGCGCCTCGGCCGGCTGTTCACCGCCCTGGCCGGCGGGGTGGTGGAGCGGCTGGAGGTCGCCTACGAGGGCCAGGTGGCCGACTACGACTGCCGCATCCTCACCCTGTCCGTCCTCAAGGGCATCTTCTCCCCGGTGGTGCAGGAGCCGGTCAGCTTCGTGAACGCCCCCCAGATGGCCGAGGAGCGCGGGGTCGAGGTGCGGGAGACCAAGTCGTCCTCGGCCCGGGACTTCGTGAACCTCATCTCGCTCCGGGGCCGCATCGCCGGGCGCGAGGCGCATGTGGCCGGCACCCTGGCCGGGGCCAGCGAGACCCCCCGGATCGTCGGCATCGACGACCACACCGTCGACGTCCCGCCGTCCCGCTACATGCTGGTGGTCCGCAACGACGACCGCCCCGGCATGATCGGCCGGGTGGGCACGACGCTGGGCGACGCCGGCGTGAACATCGCCGACATGGCGCTCGGCCGGGGTCCCAGCGGCGAGACCGCCCTCATGGTGCTCTCCACCGACTCGCCCGTGTCCCCCGAGGTGGCGGAGCTGCTCCGGGCCCAGGACGGCATCCTGGACGCCAAACCGATCGAGCTCGACTGACCGGTGCCGGCGGGCTCGACTGACTAGCGCAGGGCGGGGCGGAGGCCGTCGGCCTGGGCCGAGGCCTCGTCGGGATAGCAGCGGTCGGCGTGGGTCCGGTTGTAGTTGCGGGCGCCGGGCGAGTGGAAGATCTTGCTCGACAGCTTGGCCTTGACCGGGTGGCTGGGCGGGCAGACCCCGTCACTGGCCTGGACCCAGAGCCGCTCGTCGGGCGGCTCCTCCGCCTTGCCGGTGGGGGCCTTGCGGGCCGGCCCCCGCTTGGGCTTGGCCGCCCGGGCGGGAGGCCCCGGCGGGCGGCCCGGCTCGGTTCCTTCGGCGGCCTGGCCGTTGCCTTCCACCGGGTCGTCGGACATCTGGGGCGGGGTGGCCTCGCCGTTGCCCCGGGCGGCCGCCGGCTTGTCGGGGACGGGGCTCGGCACCGGAGTGGCGACGGATGCCGGCGACGGCGACGGGACGGTGCCGCCCGGTGTCCCGGTCGAGATCCACGGCTCCGACTGCCAGGCGTCACCGCCCAACCGGGAGCGCAGGGTCCGGTACAGGCCGTAGCCCAGACCGCCGAGCATCCCCAGGCGCAACGACCGGCGCAGCAGGACTCGGATCATGGCGCCACGCTAGTGGCGCCGGAGGCGGTCGTGCGTTCTCAGTACGGGTAGTGGCGCTCGACGACCTCCTCGGCCGTCCGCCACCGGTTGACGGCGCTGACGATGGCCCGCAGCGAGGCGGTCTCGATGTTCTCGTGGGTGCCGACCCCCCACTTGACCCCGGCCTCCCCGGACTGGGTCTCGACGTAGGCGGCGGCGGTGGCGTTCGAACCCGAACCCACGGCGTGCTCGGAGTAGTCGACGATCTCGAGGTCGACGCCGAGGTCGGCCTTGAGGGCGGCCACGAAGGCGTCGATGGGCCCGTTGCCCTGGCCCGAGACGGTGCGGTGCGCGCCGTCGACGAGGAGCTGGGCCGTCACCCGGGAGCCGTCGGGGCCGCTCACGCTCTCGTGGCCGAGGAGCTGGACCGGCGGGTGCTCGGGGAGGTACTCCGAGTTGAACGCCTCCCACATGGCCAGGGGCGAGATCTCCGTCCCCGTGTCCTCGGTGATGCCCTGGATGGTCTTGGAGAACTCGATCTGGAGCCGGCGGGGCAGGTCGAAGCCGTGCTCGGCCTTCATGATGTAGGCCACGCCGCCCTTGCCCGACTGGGAGTTGACCCGGATGACGGCCTCGTAGGAGCGGCCCACGTGCTTGGGGTCGATGGGCAGGTAGGGGACGCCCCACTCGTCGTAGTCCGGGCCCAGGGCGTCGAAGCCCTTCTTGATGGCGTCCTGGTGGCTGCCGGAGAAGGCGGTGTACACGAGGTCGCCCACGTAGGGGTGGCGGGGGTGGACGGGCAGGCGGTTGCAGTACTCCGCCACCCGGCGCAGGGCGTCGATGTCGGTGATGTCGAGCCCGGGGTCGACGCCCTGGGAGAACAGGTTCATGGCCAGGGTGACGACGTCGACGTTGCCGGTGCGCTCCCCGTTGCCGAACAGGGTGCCCTCCACCCGGTCGGCGCCGGCCATGACCCCGAACTCGGCCGCGGCCACGGCGCAGCCCCGGTCGTTGTGGGGGTGCAGCGACAGGGTGATCAGGTGGCGGTTGGGCACGTTGCGGTGGAAGTACTCGATGACGTCGCCGTAGATGTTGGGGGTGTACATCTCGACCGTCGCCGGCAGGTTGAGGACGACCGGCTTGGCCTCGGAGGGCTCGATGACGTCGGTCACCGCCGAGCACACCTCGATGGCGTAGTCGATCTCGGTGCCGGTGAAGCTCTCGGGGCTGTACTCGTAGCGGATGAGCGAGCCGCCCATGGTCTGCTCGAGCTTGCGGCACAGCTTGGCCGCGTCCACCGCGATCTGCTGGATGCCGGCCTTGTCGAGGTTGAAGACCACCCGGCGCTGGAGGGCGGACGTCGAGTTGTAGAAGTGGACGATCCCGGCCCGGCAGCCCCGCAGGCTCTCGTAGGTGCGCTCGATCAGCTCGGAGCGGCACTGGGTGAGGACCTGGATGGTGACGTCGTCGGGGACGAGGTCCTCCTCGATCAGCTGGCGCACGAAGTCGAAGTCGGGCTGGCTGGCCGAGGGGAAGCCGACCTCGATCTCCTTGAAGCCCATCTGGCACAGCGTCTCGAACATCCGGCGCTTGCGGACGGGGTCCATGGGGTCGATGAGGGCCTGGTTGCCGTCGCGCAGGTCCACGGAGCACCACAGGGGCGCCTTCTCGATCCGCCGGTCGGGCCAGGTGCGGTCACTGAGCCCGGGCACCCCGAGGGGCAGGAAGGGGCGGTACTTCTCGAAGGGCATGGGCTTGGGAGTCGTGGGTTCCGGAGGCATCGGCCTCTCCTCTGCGTTTCGGGCATCAGCGGGTTTCGGAGCAAGACACCCGGGGTGCGGGGTGTCCCCGACATAAAAAAGTCCCCCTGGCCGAGTGACCAGGAGGCTACAGGCGAGCGCCGGTATGCGGGCGCTCGCCCTAGGTAAGCAGGAGTCCGGCGGTGATCAGCAGTCGGCTCATCGGTGTCGATGGTGCACGAAGGTGCCGGTCCCGTCAAGGCACGAAGGGGACGGGGCCTGACAATCCCGTCCCGGGCGGCGAGGAGGGCGAGGAGCGGCGGCGAATGCAGAGGGCGTCGTTGTTCGTTGCACGCGTTCATGGGAGGGACCGCTGGTGATCCGGCGCCACCGGCTTGCTGCCGCCCTTGCCGTCGCTGCCTTCTCGGCCGGCGCCATGGGCCCCTGGGCCACACGCGCCGTGGCCGCCGACGACCCGGGCCGGTCCAAGCAGTGGGGCCTGACCCACATCGGGGCGTCGACCGCCTGGGCCAAGAGCACCGGGGCGGGGGTCCGGATCGGGATCGTCGACACCGGCGTCGACCTCGACCACGAGGATCTCGGGGCCCAGATCGTCGAGCACGCCGACTGCGTGGGGACCGGCGGCGTCGTGTCCGCCTGCCGGACGGGCCCCGGCGCCGGTCAGGACGACCTCGGTCACGGCACCCACGTGGCCGGTATCGCCGCCGCCGTCACCGGCAACGGCAAGGGGGTGGCCGGCGTGGCGCCGGGCGCCCAGCTGGTGGTGGTCAAGGCCCTCGAGGAGGACAGCGGCCAGGCCGAGGACATCAACACCGGCGTCAAGTGGGCCGTCGACCACGGCGCCAAGGTGGTCAACCTGAGCATCAGCGGGGGCCTGCTCGGCAGCGGCTCCGTCCTCACCGACGGCATCGAGTACGCCTGGACCCGGGGCTCGGTGGTCGTGCTCGCCGCCGGGAACGTGAACCTCCTCGGGCTGGGCGGCGCCAACTACGGCGACGTCCACGCCGTGGTCGTGGGCGCCACCGACCACAACGACAAGCTGACGAGCTACAGCAGCCCGCTGGGCAACGCCCGCTGGGCTCTCCTCGCCCCCGGCGGCTCGAGCGACAGCGACCCGGACCACAAGATCTACTCCACCTACTGGCGGGAGGGGGAGACCAACGAGTACGGAGAGCTCCACGGCACCTCGATGTCCGCCCCCCACGTGTCGGGCACCCTGGCCCTGCTCATGGCCCGGGGCCTGTCCGCCCAGGAGGCGGTGAGCCAGATGCTGGCCACCGCCGACGACAGCGTGGCCTGCGGCAGCGCCCAGTACTGCGTCGGCCGTCTCGACGCCGCCGCCGCCGTGGCCTCGCTGCCCGCGCCGCCGCCCCCGACCACCACGACGACGGCGCCCCCGGCGACGACGACCACCACCACCACCACCACGGTGGCCTCCGGGTCCACCGATCCCGGCGCCGGCGGGACGGGTGCCGCTTCTTCGTCCGGAACTGCCGACCCCGGCTACGTGCTGGCCGACGTGAACGGGGCCGTGCGGGCCTTCGGCGCCACCCCCTTCTCGGGCCAGCTCACCCGGGTGCCCAACCTGCCCGTGGCGGGCGGCGCCGCCGTCCCTGGGCCCGCCCCCGGCTACTGGCTGGTGGCCACCGACGGGGGGATCTTCTCCTTCGGTGATGCCGCCTTCTTCGGTTCCACCGGGGGTATCAAGCTCAACCAGCCCATCGTGGGCATGGCCGCCACCCCCACCGGCCGGGGCTACTGGCTGGTGGCGACCGACGGCGGCATCTTCACCTTCGGCGACGCCCGGTTCTTCGGCTCCACCGGCGCGGTGCGCCTGAACAAGCCCATCGTGGGCATGGCTGCCACGCCGACCGGGGCGGGCTACTGGCTGGTCGCCTCCGACGGCGGGATCTTCGCCTTCGGGGACGCCAAGTTCTTCGGCTCCACCGGGGCGGTGCGCCTGAACAAGCCGATCGTGGGCATGACCCCGACTCCGAACGGCGCCGGCTACTGGCTGGTGGCGACCGATGGCGGGATCTTCGCCTTCGGCGCCGCCAAGTTCTTCGGCTCCACCGGAGCCGTGAAGCTCAACCAGCCAATCGTGGGAATGGCCCGGCCCCCGGCCGGCGGCGGCTACTGGCTCGTCGCCGCCGACGGCGGGATCTGCTCCTTCGGTGCCGCCCCCTACCTGGGGAGCGGCGCCGGCACCGGCCTCGGCCGGGTCACCGTCATCGCCGCCGGCTGACCGCGCCTCCCTCCGTTGCGCGTTAACCAAATGCACCTGGGAGGTGGTTTTGGCTAACGCGCGACCAGGAGACCCACCCTCTCGCGAGCCGAACCCGGCTCTGAGCCGGGTTTCGTTAACGCGTGACGGGGGTGGAGGGACCGGGGGGGTCAGCGGCCTTCGACGGGGATGCCGCGCCCGACGGTGGGCTTGAACTCGGGCCGGGAGGCTTCGAAGGCGGTGATCTGGTCTTCGTGGCGCAGGGTCAGGCCGATGTCGTCGAGGCCGTTCAGCAGCCGCCAGCGGGTGAAGTCGTCGATCTCGAAGGTTGCCTCCACGCCGGCGCCGGAGACCGTCCGCGTCTCCAGGTCGACGGTGAGCTCCCGCGTCGGGTCGGCGGTCACCGCCGCCATGAGCGCCTCGACCGTCCCGGCCGGCAGCTCGACGGGGAGCAGGCCGATCTTGAGGGAGTTGCCCCGGAAGATGTCGGCGAAGCGGGGGGAGATGACGGCGGCGAAGCCGTAGTCCTGCAGCGCCCAGGCCGCATGCTCCCGCGACGAGCCCGAGCCGAAGTTGGGCCCGGCCAGCAGGATGCGGGCGCCGCCGTACTCGGAGCGGTTGAGCACGAAGTCGGGGTCGGCCCGCCAGGCCGAGAACAGCCCCTCGCCGAAGCCCGTCCGCTCGATGCGCTTGAGCCACGAGGCCGGGATGATCTGGTCGGTGTCGACGTCGGCCCGGGGGAGGGGGACCGCCCGGCCCCGGACCTGGGTGACTGGCTCCATGGCTCGCCTTCCTCCTCAGTCCTGGCCGGTCGGGCCGAGGTCGCTCGGCAGGGTGAAACGCCCGGTGACGGCGGTGGCGGCGGCCACGGCGGGGGAGACGAGGTGCGTGCGGCCCCCCGGCCCCTGGCGGCCCTCGAAGTTGCGGTTGGAGGTGGAGGCGCACCGTTCCCCCGGGGCGAGGGTGTCGGGGTTCATGCCCAGGCACATGGAGCAGCCGGCCTCCCGCCACTCGAAGCCGGCGGCCTTGAACACCTCGTCGAGCCCCTCGGCCTCGGCCGACGCCTTCACCTCCATGGAGCCGGGTACGACCATCGCCCGCAGCCCGGGCTTGACCTTCCGGCCCCGCAGGACGCCGGCGGCCAGGCGCAGGTCCTCCATGCGGGAGTTGGTGCACGACCCCAGGAACACGGTGTCCACGGCGATGTCGCGCACGGCCGTGCCCGGCTCGAGGGCCATGTAGCGCAGCGCCCGGGCCGCCGCCTCCCGGGCGTCGGGCTCGGTGAGGCTGTCCGGGTCGGGGACCACGTCATCGATGCCGACGACCTGGCCCGGGTTGGTGCCCCATGACACGTAGGGCACGAGGTCGGAGGCGGCGATCACCACTTCCTTG
This sequence comes from Acidimicrobiia bacterium, assembly GCA_050741935.1. Taxonomy (GTDB): domain Bacteria; phylum Actinomycetota; class Acidimicrobiia; order IMCC26256; family BP-133; genus CAWBJP01. Next base: position 8,657 of record JBOGFE010000519.1, read on the forward strand.
TCGAAGGCGGCCCCGGCGTCGGTGGGGAGCGACCGCCAGTTCTCCAGGGCGGCCTCCCAGGCCGCGCCCCGGGGAGCGTGGGGCTTGCCCTCCAGGTAGGCGAAGGTGGTGTCGTCGGGGGCCACGAGCCCGGCCCGGGCGCCGGCTTCGATCGACATGTTGCACACCGTCATGCGGCCTTCCATCGACAGGCTGCGGATGGCAGAGCCGCGGTACTCGATGATCGATCCGACGCCCCCGCTGGTGCCGATGCGCCCGATGATCCCCAGGATCACGTCCTTGGCCGTGACGCCGGCGGGGAGATCGCCTTCCACGGTGACGGCCATGGTGCCGGGGCGGGCCTGGGGCCAGGTCTGGGTGGCGAGGACGTGTTCCACCTCGCTGGTTCCGATCCCGAAGGCGAGGGAGCCGAAGGCGCCGTGGGTGGAGGTGTGGCTGTCGCCGCACACGATGGTGAGCCCGGGCTGGGTGAGCCCGAGTTGGGGGCCGATGACGTGGACGATGCCCTGCCCGGGGTCGCCCATGGGGAAGAGGCGGATGCCGAACTCGGCGCAGTTCTTGGCCAGGGCCTCCATCTGGCGGGCCGAGATCTGGTCGGCAACGGGCTGATCGATGTTCTCTGTCGGCACGTTGTGGTCCATGGTGGCCAGCGTGAGGTCGGGCCGGCGGACCGTCCGCCCGGCGAGGCGCAGGCCGTCGAAGGCCTGGGGCGAGGTGACTTCGTGGACGAGGTGGAGGTCGATGTAGAGGAGGTCAGGCTCCCCTTCCTCCCGGCGTACCAGGTGCGATTCCCACACCTTGTCTGACAGCGTCTGGGCCATGGTCCGTCTCACATTCTGAGATGCTAGTATCGAGATATGGACAGTCTACCGGCTGGGGGGGCGGACCGCACATCGAATGTGGGGGTGCTGGACAAGGCCGTGGCGGTCTTGGCCGCTTTGGCCGAACAGGGCCCTTTGTCCCTGGCCGGCCTGGTGGAGGCGACGGGGCTGTCCCGGCCCACCGCCCACCGCCTGGCCGCCGCCCTCGAGGCTCACCGCTTGGTCGGGCGGGACGAGGCCGGCCGCTACCGCCTCGGGCTGCGGCTCCTGGGTTGGGCGGGAACGGTGAGCACCGAAGCCGGCCTGGTGGAGGCGGCCCGTCCCGTGCTGGCCCACCTCCGTGACGAGACGGGCGAGTCGGCCCAGCTCTTCGTCCGTGACGGCGACCGCCGGGTGTGCGTGGCCGCCGCCGAGCGGGCCAGCGGCCTGCGCGACACGGTGCCCGTGGGTGCCGTGCTCCCGCTCGACCGGGGGTCGGGCGGGAAGGTGCTGCTGGCCTTCGCCGGTACGGCGGCGCTGCCGGCGGACCTGGAGGC